>DAOWML010000221.1 GCA_030643125.1 Bacteroidales bacterium | reverse complement strand
TCTTTTGTTACATTATGTATTAACCTAAGCTACGGTTAATAATTTTAACGTAGAAGAAAGGAAAAAAGGGTATGAAATAAGTAATGGAATTTAGTAATTGCCACACTAAAACAGGGTGCAGCAAATTCAACAGCTTGTCCCGTCTAAAACAGAAACTGTTAGGAATTAAACCAGGAACAAAAAATTTGAAATTAGTAATTAACTTAAATACTTTCTAAAAACAAGCGTTGCATTATGTCCTCCGAAAGCAAAAGAATTACTTAAAACAACATTTAAATCTTTTTTGCGTGCTTTATTAGGAATATAATCCAGATCCAACTCAGGATCCTGTTCATCGAGGTTTATTGTCGGAGGAATAATTCCATCTTTTATTGCTAAAATACTAAATATACTTTCAACTGCACCCGCAGCACCAATAGTATGGCCGGTCATCGATTTTGTAGATGAAACTGGTATTTTATACGCATAATCTCCAAACACCTTTTTAATAGCTTGTGTTTCGTATAAATCGTTTAGCATTGTTGAAGTTCCGTGTGCATTAATATAATCCACATCAGATGGCGATATACCGGCATTTTTAATGGCAAGCTTCATTGTATCTGCCATTCCTTCGCCATCGGGTTTTGGAGCCATTATATTGTATGATTCATTGGTAAATGCATAATCAACCAGTTCAGCATAAATTTTAGCTCCACGTGCTTTTGCAGATTCTTCTGATTCCAGGATCACAATACCAGCACCCTCGCCAATAACAAATCCGTCACGATTTTTTGAGAATGGACAACTTGCTTTTTCAGGTTTATCGTTGGCTGTTGATAATGCATAGATCTCATTAAAGCCATCAATTTCTTCTTTATTAATTATAGAATCAGCACCTCCAACAATCATAATATCAGCACGTCCGGCTTTTATAGCATCGTAACCCAAAGCAATAGCAAAAGCCGATGAAGAACATGCGGAAGATGTTGTGAAATTTGGCCCTTCGATATTGTAACGCATTCCAATCCATGCCGACATGGCATTGTTCATACGTTTTAAAATAAGATTTTTAGAAGTCGTTCCATGCTCTGCACTTGAATCGCCTGTATTTACAACACCCAGGATAACACCAACCCGCTTTTTGTCTAAGTTATCAAAATCAATATTGTGTTTTTCAATGGCTTCTATAGCACAAACGTATGACATTTGTGTAACACGCGTCATTTGTTTTGAAACACGCTTTTTTATCACAGATGCAGATTTTTCTGCAAACTCAAGAGGAAGTTCAGCAGCAATTTGTGTTTGATTTTCGGATGCATCAAACAAAGATATTTTTTTTGTACCGCTTTTTCCTTGTATTATATTTCCCCAGGTTTCTTCCCAATCAAGACCTAATGCTGTAAGCATATTGAACCCTGTAACCACTATCTTCTTAGCCATTTATTATTAATCCTTTACAAATTAGGTAATTCTGACCCCAAAAATAACAAAATAAATGATAAATATGATATATGGTTTGTACACAAAATAGTTTTACAACATAATTCCGCAAAACTCTTCCATGCCTTTCTTCAGATTAAATAAATTGATCTGATAATCTTCTGAATATTTTTTTAAATACTTATCTGCAGTTTCCTTTAATTTACTTATAATTTCGTGTTCTGTTTTTTGAGGTAGTTCAAGTACTTCATAATTGGTGTCGTAAAACAAATTACTTGCATCTTTGCCGGAATCAGGGTAACGCCTTTTTAATTCACTTAGCAATGGTTCATATTTCTTTTTATCCGAATCCATTCTCGAATAATTCATAATGGCATTGTACATTGTATTATGTCCAACATGATCCATCATTTCAAATAATCCAAATTCTGTAACAAGCTGTTTTGCAATATCATCAAACTGCTTATATCCTAATCCATTTTCTTTTAATAATTTAAAAGCAACTATCTGAATTTGAAGTAACAATCTATTTAACACAAAAGCACTATCTTCATTTTGTTCAATATAAAATCTTTTTATATCATCTAAAAACAATTTGGTTTTTTCAACAGTTATATCATCAGTAAATTCAGACGAAATTATTTCCACCACATTTTTAAAAGCTAAAGGGTAAAAGAAATGTAAGCCAAGTATTCTATTTTTTCGTTGTACACTTTCAGATAATACAGAAGGTAAAATTGACGATGAATTTGAAGCTAAAATACACGACGGTTTAACTATTTCATCAAGTTTTTGAAACAATACAGATTTTATTTCCGGTTCTTCTATCACTGATTCAATAATTAAATCACATTCCGATAAATCATTCAGATTATTAGTTATTCTGTATTTCAATCTTATATCAAATATTTCCTGACTTATAATGCCATGTTTTAGCTGTCTTTTTATTTTCTTGTGGTAAGTATTCCTGAGTACTTCTTTGTGATCAGAATTTCGTGTAAACCACATTAATTCATATTTAAAATCAGACAAATAATTAAAAATATCTAATCCCATTTTACCACTGCCTATTATACCTATTGTTTTAATTTCGTTCATTATAATATCTATTTTGTATTAAAATTAACATATTCTGTTATTGTATCAAAATATTTCGCGCTTGATGGCAGGGTAAATATCTGAAAAGGCTCTCTTGCAGGTTAAGGCAATCTCTAAAAATAAAAGCTGCCTAAACAAGACAGCCTTTATTCAATTAGCACTTTATATGACTCTATGAAAAGAATCCAATATTAAAATAATCCAAACTTAAGAGATGCGTTAAACGTTAAGTCTGAAAGTTCGTCATTTGTAATATCTACAACATCAAAATTTGTTCCGTAAACTAATCTATATGATACTCCAGTGCTGAATCTAATAAATCTAACTAGATTTAATTCTATATTAACACCCGGCTCAACAATAAAAGCAGCTGAATTATCAATTTCATTATAACTGTTCCAGAAATCATTACTATCATCCTCATAAAATGAATATCCTCCAGCACCTACTATTACCGGAATAGAAAAATGAATTGCTTTTTTTCTGAATAGTGTATATTCCATTGCTAAACCTCCATATCCCATACTTATACGGTAGGTATTATTATCCATAGGAAATGTGCTTTTTGTGGTTAAACCATAACCTCCTAATCCAATTAAGAAATTATCGTTTATTATGGCTCCTATTCTACCACCTATAAGCAAACCATAATCATCATAGGTATCACTTACTTTAAACTCCGGTCCTATAAATCCACCAGTGAATTTTAGACTTTCTTCAGAAAAGATAGTATTAATATTGCTTCCTCTTTTTTCTTTTGTTTCCTCTTCTTGAGCAAAGCTTACTTGCACAAATAATGCTAATAATAGAATTGTAAAGATTTTTTTCATAACCTTAAATATTAAATTGTTAGTTGATAAATAGACTTTTTTAAATTTATATGATTCATTTAGCATAAACTATGCCAAACTAATAAAATTTTAATGCATATCCTGCTTGCATAAATTTACTAACTTCAGTAACAAAACTCAAGATTAAATCATTATGAATTAAATTTTCTTCACGAACAATTTTATCAATTGAAATAAATGCCATTGGCGGTCCGACATAACCCATGGTAGCTATTTTAGTATATAGAGTATCTCTTGAAATTCCAAGCTCATCGCATTCATCCATTATTAATTCAGAAATATGTTTTGATGGAAAATTTACCTGGAAATATTTCAACTCGCTTAAATTAATCGGGTATTTATTTAGCATCCTTTTAAGTCCTTTTAAGAAAACACTTCCATCTTTATCGTGAAAATGAGTACGAAGTTGCTCGTTAAACATTTGTGCCAAATGATGGTAACCCAATTCAAATTCCTTTTTTGGATTCATCCAATATGCAGGGCGCTTATTCAACATTGCCGACGGTTTTTTACCGCCTACAGATTCCATATAAGTATGTTCTACAAATAGTCCATCCTTCTTTTCATCTACGGCTTGTAAAACTAATGCGCCCGCACCATCACTTAAAAAATAACGTAAAAAAAGTTCTTCCTTTTTTACAATTGCTTGATTATAATATTCGGCCCTTAGCTCCGATGAAGACATACTGGAAGATATAACCAAAGCATTTCTGTATCGGCCTGACTTAATAAAATCACTTGCAATCAATAAAGCTTTGTAGGCCGAAGTACAGTTGGCATGAATTGATATTTCACCACATTGTTCAATACCCAACGCTTCCTGAATCCGAACCGAAGCTGTTGGCATTTGGTCCTGATGAGCGCTTCCATAAACAATTAAATCAATATCTTCAACTTTGATACCTGCTTTTTCAATTGCCTGCCGTGCTGCTTTAACCGACATAGTTATATTATCATCAGTAAACTCACGTGTTTCAGAGTCAATAGCAAAATGGTAATAATCAACTTCAAGCATCTCTTTCATTAAAATCTTCATGCGATGCAACCATTTCTGAATTTTCTTTGGTGCTTCTGTTAATTCGCCCAAATAATTATCAACCTCGTCAATAGTTATTGGATTACCTGGCAAGTAAGAACCTGTACCAGTAAGTTTTACATATATTTCAGATAATTTATTTTGATTCATTATAACTTTCTTTTATTTACCCTGCCAGCAGCAGGCTGGTTTGCGTAAAATATTTTTTTTAAAT
>DAOWML010000128.1 GCA_030643125.1 Bacteroidales bacterium | reverse complement strand
TTTTAATCATTCCGAATAATTTTGCTTCCTAAACAGGTTAAAATATTTTGAAATAATTTTAGTTATATTAGATTATGAATAAGTTTTAACCCGAATTTTAAATCAAATCATAATTTATAATGAAAAAAACAATTATTCTATTCTTTACAATTTTATTAAGTATTAATATTAATAGTATTGGTCAGAACAATCTGGATAATATAAAATTTTTAATTCTTTCTTCAAAATATTCAGAAGCACTTGATGCTTGTAATTCGTTTATATCAAACAATCAGGATAATCCTGAATTATATTATTATCAGGCATTAATAAATAAATTATCATTTAGATATACTAGTGCCGAACAATCTATAAAAATGGCCATTGCATTGGATACTGCAAATATTGATTATTTAGCTGAGTATGGATTTATATTACAAAAAGCTGATAAGGATAATAAAGCTCAAAAGGTATTTGAACAAGTAATTGAAATAAATCCTTATAATTTAAAAGTTGGGATATCTTTAAGCAATATGTATTTGAAACAAAAGAAACCTAAAAAAGCTGAAAAGATATTAATGGATTTATATTCAAAGGATACTACAAACGGATATTTTGCCAGAAATATGGGTCTTTGTAGTATTAAATTAAAGGATAGCAAAAATGCTATTAAGTGGTTAAAAAGAGCTATCGAATTAGATAGTACTGACATTAAAGCTTATGAATATATTTCGCTCGTTTATACTTCGAAAAAAGAATTTGATTTAGCATTGGAAAACCTGGAAAAAGCAAGTCGGTTTGATCCTCAGAATATTGATTTGTACATAAAGATTGGTGATATTAATGTTATGCGAAATCATAATTACAAAGCTATACCTGCATATTTAAAAGCTTATGAATTAGATAAAGATGATTATGTAATTTCTAAAAATATTGGAATATGTTATTTTAAAGTTAAAAAGCTTAAAAAAGCTAAATACTATTTAGATATTGCGAATTCTTTAACTGTGGATTTGCAGATATATAAGCATCTGGGAAATATTCATATGGAGTTGAATCAATCGGATTCATGTATATTCTACTATAATAAAGCATTGAAATTATTAAAACCCGATAATAACTTGATTTTTGAGATTTTGGTTTATAAGGCAGAAAGTTATTATGCTTTAAATAATTTCGAAGAAGCAATTGAGGTATATGAAAAAGCATTGGAATTAGATCTTTCAGGCGATTTTTGGATAAGTTATAAAAAGAATAAAATAATAATAGATATTGCTGCAATTTGCCAGGATAAATTAGGTGATAAATTAAAAGCTATTGAGTACTATGAAAAAGTTATTGAACCTGAAATTGCAATTAATAAAAATTACTATACTTACGCACAGCAACAAATAACCAAGCTAAAAGAAGAGTTGTTTTTTGAAGGTGAATTTTGATTTCGGAAGATGATAATGATAATTTACTATTTATGGTTTATTTTTATTAAAGAGAAACTTTTTTAGTTCATTACCAATAACTCGTCAATCAAATTACCTTCTTCATTGAAAAAATGAGAGAATTTTCCTAATTCAAAATTCGTTTGATTTATAAAAATATCTAAAATAACTTCAATTGATAATTCAGGTGAGTTAAGGCTTTCAATATAGATCACCACATTATCTAATTTTATTCGTAAATCGTCAGGATGTGTATTTGTAGGAAATTCATTTTTTAGATTTCGATCTCCTTTTTTCAAAAATGTTTCATACAGTAGTCCCTGAAGACTAATTATTGTTTCATCAATTAACTCGGTTTTACTTTTTTGAGCAAATACTAAAGTTTCAATTGCTTCTTTTTCCATAAGTATTGTATATAAGTTCTAAAAATTATATAACAGAAAAATATAGGAGAGAGTAGTAAATAAATTACTTTAGATCGAACACTATATTATTACGTAAAACTTATCGATTTATTATGCGAAAGCATAAAAAAACCTGCTTCGTATTGAGCAGGCTTTAATCTAAATAATAAAACCACTAATTAATGTCTGTACGAAAATTCAGTGTTAGATAAGAAAATGCCAAAAATGAGGCTTTCGTAGTTTTGAAAATAGGGAGTTTACTGATGTAATCGACTGTTTTCAAAACAAGAGTAACGAAATTATTGGTGTTTTCTTGCTGACACTAATTAATTAGATTTTGAGCGTAATCTAATCCTTCTTTTATGAATTTCTTTGTTATTTTGCCTGTTGGATCGGTTGTTTCATAAATACGTTCAGGAACTTCAAGCTTTTCGATTCTGAATCCCTCTCGCATCTTAAACTTATATTTATTTAAATGAATTTGTTTTCCTATTTCATGTAGCTCGTTTTCATTAAGATCAAATCCTAGTAATTTAATAGCTTCACTTACTAGTTTGAGCTCATAAATACCACGAGCAAAAAAACAAACTGCAATACTTGATAGAATTTGCCGTATTGCTTCTTCGTCAAGTAATTTGTTAACAACTTGTTCCGGGCTTAAATCAATTTTAATCAATTCTTTTTGATCAATAGAATAACCTCCATTATCTAAATGACTATGTCGTGCACCAAGCAGGAACCCCAAGTAACCAGCAGGTCCGGTATGATATCCGGGCATTTCATTTTTTCCAAATTGCATGGCAAATTCTTTTCCGCCGTAAATTTTTGAAGCATAATCAACACCATGTGCACATGCTTTAAGAAAAACCGTTATGGGTTTAGAAATATTTCTGACCAGTTCAATGTATCCTTCAACATTGCCCCAACTTATTGATATACCATTTAAATCTTCTTTGGTAATCATATTTTTTTCGAACATTTCGGTAATCCATGCCAGGATAACACCCATACTCATGGCATCAACACCTACTTGTTCAACTATATCGATGAGTTTGAGTAAGGCTTTTGGTTCGGTTATGCCAATCATGGTTCCTAATGAATATATTAATTCGAAATCGTAACAAACCGGGATTGTTTTGTAAAAATAGGGATCATCATCATAAGCTTCTCGTAAATATGCGAGGTGTATACAAGCTACAGGGCAGTGTGCGCAAGCAACACGTCGTGCTAAATGATGTTTTGCTATTTCTTCACCGGTAACAGGGCCTATGTCTTCTGTTGAGCTCATCTGAAGGTTCTTTACAGGTAAAGCCTTCGCAGAATTTAAAGATTTAATGTTAATAGCTGTACCTACATCGTGATACTTTTGCATTAACGGCGATTCGGTTGCAGCTTTATAAATTTGATCATATAATGCTCTATATTCCTTCTTATTTGTAACTTCAATCATCTGTTTGCCCGAAATTACTATCCCTTTTAACATTTTACTACCAAAAATAGCTCCTAAACCCAATCTTCCAAAATGGCGATAAGTTTCGGTAGTAACATTAGCAAATGTTGCCATATTCTCACCAGCCTGTCCGATTCTGAAAATAGCCCTTAATCCTTCTCCACCTTCTGATTGACGCATAACTCTTGCAGCTATTGAGCCATCTTTCATTCCCCAAAGAGTAGTTGCATTTTTAAACAGAACCTTGCCATTGCTTATTGAAAGATAAATTGGCAATTCACTTTTTCCTTTTATTACTATAGCTCCGTAACCGGCCATACGAATAGCAATTGCACTTCGACCACCGGCATGACTTTCGCCTAAATCACCTGTGTGAGGTGATTTAAACATGGCACAGGTTTTTGATGCTAAAGGAAAAGCTCCTGTTAATGGTCCAACTGCAAATATAATTGGTGACTCCTTGGCAAAAGCATCAATTCCTTCAGGACACTCTTCAAGTAACAGTTGAGTTGCTACTCCGGTTCCACCCAAATATTTTTCAAAAAGATCTTTGCGATCTTTAACAAAATATCTTTTCTTACTTAAATCAATATATAAAACTCTCGATAAAGTATCATTTTCAATCATGGCTAACTCCTTTCTCATCTTTAATTAACTCAAGTACTTCGTAAGGGCAATACTCAACACAATAACCACACTGCACACATATTACAGGTTTGTTTTGCTCTTCGTTCCAAAATACTGCATCTATAATACATGCATCTTTACATAAACCGCATCCAATACATTTTGATGATATTAAACGAACTCCGCCACCTTTTTGTGGAACCAGCGCTCCTGTTGGACAAACACTGGCACAAGGAGGATTTTTGCACGAGCGGCATACTATAACCGTGTAACCTCTGGAAATTCCTCCGGTAGATTTTACTCCGATACATGTATTTGATAATCCTGCATTACCACTTCTTCTTGAGCAAGCAAACATACAGCTCTGACAGCCAACACATCGCATTACATCTTTTACAGCAAGTTTCATCTGTTTATATTTTTATATTTTGAACTTTGGAAGCACTAAGATAATATATAAATTTCTAATAAATAGTAATAATAATCAAGAATTTGTACCCAAAAAGATACAGTCAATAAGAAAAAACACCTTCGTTTTATATTTAAATATTATTTCAATCGTTTGCGAAAAAGAGAGAATGATTTTTAAATATAGTACATATTTCATAAATTTATATGCATAAAAATTTTACTGATGGAAATAAATCTAATTGAAAAGTTTATTCTTTTAGCAATTAATAAAAAGAATGGTAAATTTCTGATTGATTCACTTTCTTTAAATTATGGTATTGCCGGCGCTATCTTACTTGAAATGTCAGAGCTTAATAAAATTGCAATTCAAAATAAACGATTGTCAGTTGTTGATGTGAAATTAACTGATTATAAAGTTGTAGATGAATGTGTTAAATTGATTAGTAACTCAAAAAAAACGCGAAGAACAAAGTATTGGATAAATAAACTAGGCAATAAGGCGTCAGGATTTAAAAAAGTTATTATTAATGATTTGTATAATAAAAAAATTATTAAGATTAATAAGTCAACTTATGTTTGGGGTTTATTTACATTTTATAAATATCCAATAATAAATACAAAGCTTGTTGATGAAATTAAAATGAAACTTAAGAGAATAGTTATTGAGAGTAAAAAAACTGATTTAAACAATTTATTATTATTGAGCCTAATGAATAGTTGTAAATTAACAAGAGTACTATTTACAAATAGAAAAGAATATCGGGCAGCAAATAAAAAAATTAAGGAACTTACTAAAAGTATCGAAATATCTGAAGCTGTAAGTCAGGCATTAAAAAAAATACAAGCAGCAGTTGTAGCTGCAACAAGTTAGGCATTTGTTGGAGCATCATAATTAAAGATAATTGATAAAACTTAGAAAGTTAATTTTTAGCTTTCAATACTTTCAATTGCATTATTAAGGTAATTACAGCTAATACAAAAAATATGATTCCCGATAAAAGCAGGGCAGCCTGTAAACTAAAATTATCAGTATACCAGCCAACAAAAGGGCCAATAATGGCAAAGAATATTCGAATAACAAAGTTTCTAACTGAAAGCACTGTTGCTCTGATATCTGAATCACATAATTTGTTGATATAATCTTTTAAAACAGGGGTTGCAATTCCACGAACAATATAAAAAACTAAAAGTACACTAATTCCCCACATAGTATTTATTCTGCTCACGATAATATAACCTGCCGGAATTAGCAAAGTTATCCCAATCATGGTTTTTATCTGTTTTAGTTTCATTTCAACTTTGTGAGCCATTATTGCACTAAACCCAACTGTAAGATTAAGTATTGTCCATAACACACCAAATAAGCCTATAGGGAGTAATACAAGATCAAAGTAAGGCTGAACAAACCACGCCATTGTTAATGTTGCAGCGCCAATTACAGATGAAAATATGATATTCCATTTAAGCTCATAATTATCGTGTAAGGCATATTTTACAATTTTTAAAATATCCATAAGCTTCATTTTAACCAGCTTTTTTTGCCTGATTGGTTCGATAAGAAGTAAGGCTGCCGGTATTCCGATAAAGGCTACCAGCGTTTGTGCGTAATAAGGATATCTTAAACTTAAAGTAGCTAATAACCCACCTGATATTCCGGCAATTGCTTCAGCAAAATTACCAATGGAAACCATCCTGCCCTCATATTTAATATATTTATTCTTTTTGCCCGATTCAAGTAATGAGTCATATAACAAAGCGGAATCGGCTCCGGAAATTAAACTTTGTCCAAGTCCCAAAATGACTTCAGCAATTAGAAAACCTACAAAACCATATGAAAAACTATAAGTCAGAAATCCGAAAAAACCTAGAATTGTCCCTAAAACTAAGGTGATTTTTCGGCCTAAAACATCGGCTAAATAACCTGATGGAATTTCTAATGCAACAATTGCGATGGAATAAATGGCCTGTAAAATAAAAATGTGGCGCATTTCTAAGCCATTATCTTTGTAAAACAATACTACAATAGGCATAAAAAGCATAAACCATTTGGCTATCTTAATTATATAAAGTTTTAAAATATTTGATTGTAGCGATTGGTTCATTTGCTAAAATATAGCTTGCAAATATATCTTATTCGTAATATAAATTGGTTAATATAATGATAAACAATTTTAGTTGTTAGTAATAGCACGTAAAAGGTTATTTGATATGCTATAGAATTGCGAGGTCTTTATAAACTGAATAATACATACTATTAAATTATCCGATTTAAATATTTGTTAATATAACGTCAGTTCGAGGTAAAAATCAAAGTAATCAGCAGCTTATAAGGCAACTGTAAATTCACCGAATAGAAAATAACGCTTCAAATGGTGAATTACCTATAATTCAAAAAGATATTACAAATATTAAAAACTATTCTTATATCGAACTCATGTTAATATAAGTGCGTTTGTTTCAATAATATTTGAATTTTTACGTTGTATATTATAATCTGTTTTTTTGTCGTAAA
>DAOWML010000263.1 GCA_030643125.1 Bacteroidales bacterium | reverse complement strand
TATTAAATTATTCAGATATTATTAGAGATGAATTTGTAAAGGTAATTTATAATGGAATAACAATAAATAAACAGATTGACAAAGAGATAAAAGATGTTGGAAACCAGATTGTTATTGGTTCGGTAGGAAGGCTTTCTAAAGAAAAAGGCCATTTATATCTGATTCAGCTGGCTGTTAATTTAAGAGAGAAAGGTATCCCATTTAAAATTATGATAGCTGGTAAAGGTTCACAAAGAAAAAAACTGGAAAAGGAAATTGATAAGTTAGGATTAAAAGAAGAATTTAAATTAATTGGTTTTAAAAAAGATCTGAATGATTTTTACAGCCAGATTGATGTATTTGTTTTGCCATCAATTTGGGAAGGATTTGGATTTGTTTTACTGGAGGCAATGAGTTTCAAATTGCCTGTAATTGCATTTGATACAGGAAGTTCGTCTGAAATAATTCAGGATCAGGAAAATGGATATATTATCGCTGATTATAACATTGAATTATTGACAGAAAAGGTTATTAAATTATATGAGAATATTGATTTACGAAAGAAAATGGGTGAAGCAGGTTTTCGAATTTTAAAAGATAAATTTTCTATTGAAAATACACGTTCTGAAATTACAAAAGTGATAGAAAATCAGCAAATTACCATTTGACTTTTACTAAAGGAAGATTATTAGATATTCTTAATTATTTAGTTAGTATATTTTCAATATTAATAGTATTTGCACATTTAAAGTGTCCTTCAGGACATTTTTTAAAGCCATGTAAACCGCAGGGGCGACATTCAAGTTTTTCTTTAGTTTCAATAATTATTGCCTGATCTGACAAAGGCCCAAATCCAAAATCTGGAACTGTTGAACAAAAGATTGCCGTTGTTTGGGCATTCATCGCAGAAGCCATGTGCATTGGAGCTGAATCGTTAACATAATTCATGATGGCATTTGTCATTAATGCTGAGGTTTGTAAAAAACTTAATTCCCCACACAAATTTGTTATGTTACTTATATTACTTTTAGCTATTATTTCATCACAAGCACCTGCATCATTAGGCCCACCAATTAAATAGATGTGATATTTTGTTTCGATTTTATTAATTAAATCAACCCACTTATTTTCAGGAAACTGTTTTGTAAACCAAACCGAAGTAGGAGCCATACAAATATATGGTCGCATTTTATATTGAGAAACTATTTGAAAGTCTTCTTCGGTAGGATATAATTTGGGTTTGAAAATACTATCGTCTGTAATTTCAGAAATCAATTCTATATTTCTTTCAATCTCATGTTTCCCATTGCCAATTTCATGTTTAATCTTTCGTGTAAAAAGAAAAGAAAATGGATTTTTACTAAATCCAACTTTTATTTTACTACCGGAAAATGCTGTTATTATTCCTGTTGATGCAAATCTTTGGAGGTTTATAACATAATCGTATTTTTTGCTTCGGATTAGTTTAATAATACGAAACAGATTCTTATTTTTCTCGTTTTTCTTATCCCAAATTAAAAGATTTGAAATATAGGGATGATTTCTTAACAGGTTTTCATTCCCTTTACGTAATAAAAAATCAATTTGCGAATCGGGATAAAATTTATGCAGTTTTTCAATAATCGGGGTTGCTAAAATAACATCACCAATAAATGCTGTTTGTATAATTAAAAACTTTACCATATTTAAACCGCAACATTATATTCTCTTAAAGCATCATTTAACGATGTTTTAAGATTTGTTGATTCTTTTCTTTTCCCAATAATTAATGCACACGGGACCTGATACTCTCCGGCATTAAACTTTTTAGTTTGTGTACCCGGAATAACCACCGATCTTGCAGGAACGTGGCCTTTATATTCAACAGGTTCAGAGCCCGAAACATCAATAATTTTTGTTGACTTGGTTATTACAACATTAGCACCTAATACAGCTTCTTTTTCAATATAAACACCTTCAACAATTATGCATCTTGATCCAATAAAACAGTCATCTTCAATAATAACTGGAGCTGCTTGTACAGGTTCCAGAACCCCGCCAATTCCAACACCACCACTTAAATGAACATTTTTCCCAATTTGTGCACAGGAACCAACAGTGGCCCAGGTATCAACCATAGTTCCTGAATCAACATACGCTCCTATATTAATATACGAAGGCATCATTATAACATTTTTTGCCACATAAGATCCGTAACGGGCAATTGCGTGTGGAACAACACGTACTCCCAGTTGATCATATCCTGTTTTTAAATCAATTTTATCGTGGAATTCGAATGGTCCAACCTTGGTTACTTCCATTTTCTGAATTGGGAAATATAAAATTACAGCTTTTTTTATCCACTCGTTTACTTGCCAACCGTTTTCTGTTGGTTCAGCAACTCTGATTTTTCCTTTATCAAGCAATTCAATTACTTCCCTTATAATGTTTTTTGTTGACTCATCCTTTAACAGGTTCCTGCTATTCCAGGCCTGTTCAATAATATTTTTATATTGTTCAGACATTTTTTTATTGTTAATCACGTTTTAAAGTAATCAGAATACGAAGATAACCAAAAAAAAGGATGCAAAAAAGATTAAACACAAGGCGAAATGGCATGGTTTTAATGTTTAAAATAATTAGAGAAAGTTAAAGATTGTTAAACATTCATGTGAGTCAAAGAATCATATTTTATATTTGTATTAAAAGGAAATATAATTAATGCCGGAAACCCTAAAAAAATATTCCTTATTTTTATTGATAAACCTGTCAATATTATCTCTTTTTGCGCAAGAGAGTGATAGCTTATATTATTTCTCAGGACAAGTGATAAGTATAGAAGGGGAATATCCGGTTGCTCTTGCACATATAATTAATATTGATCAAGGTTGGGGTGTTGTTGCAGATACTTTAGGTTATTTTGAGATTTGGGTAAAACCTGGTGACATTCTGAATATTTCTGCAATAGGATTTGATTATCTGGAATATGGAGTCAATGGAGTTATAAAAGATTCGTTAGTTCAGATTTATTTACAAAGTAGGTATTACGAGATTCCCGAAGTTGCGATTTCTTATTTAGGAACATACAAGGATTTTGAATACAAGGTAATAAATTTAGAATTACCTGACATTGGAATTAATCCGGAGTTAAAAAAAATATTTAAACACGTAGAAGCTCCTCCTCAAGTTATGGAGCCGACTATAACAGGTCCGGCATCACTAATTTACGTATTGTTTAGCAAGGAGGCTAAAGCAATCAAGAAATACATAAAATTAACTAAAGAAGACAAAGTTAAAGAAGAGGTGCGTCTTCGATATAATGAACATATTATAAGAAATCTGACTGGATTAAGCGGCGAAGAAGCGTATGAGTTTATGGAGTTTTGTGATTTTCAGGATAAGTATATTTTAAGTATTGATGATTATAATTTGTACTCAGAGATTGCGTTGCGATTCAAAGCCTTTAAAAAAAGTAAAGATGATTCGGAAAAACCTGAATGATTTTTTACTTTAGGTTACCTTTAGCAGAAAACAATTAAAATGTCAACTTCATCTCCACAATTTAGTGATATTCAGGAAGCACATAAAAGAATAAAATCTTTAATTCACAGAACCCCTGTGTTATCGTCCAAAAGCATTAATGAAATTCTTAATATAGAGTTATCTTTTAAATGTGAAAATTTTCAGAAAGTTGGGGCATTTAAATTTCGTGGAGCAACCAATGCAGTAAGGCTTTTAAGTAAGGATGAAGCTGAAAAAGGAGTAACAACTCATTCTTCAGGGAATCATGCTGCTGCATTAAGTTTGGCAGCAAAACAGTTGGGAATCCCCGCCTTTATTGTAATGCCTGAAAATGCTCCGGAAATTAAAAAGAAAGCAGTTGAAGGTTATGGAGCAAAAATTACTTTTTGTGAACC
>DAOWML010000256.1 GCA_030643125.1 Bacteroidales bacterium | reverse complement strand
TATAAATAAATTTGCAAAGTGAGCTCCGGCTTTCCCTGACCAGTTTTCTACCGATATTTCAGTAGCAGAAATAACTTTCGAAAATTGAAAACTCTGATCAACCTTCCATGTGAAAAAATATGAAATAAATGCTAAAGTTAAAAAGGCTGACATGAAAATAGTTGTCACTCCTAAAATAATTTTTAAGCGTTCATCGGATAATAATTTCTTTTTCTTTTTTTTAACTCTTGTTTTATTATTGCTTTTTTTAGCCATTGATTATTTAATAACAAATTGTTGTTTACCATAACCTGAATTATTCATGAATAATTTAGGTTGAAGCATGAAATTTACTGCAAAGTAAAATAAATTAACATAAAAATTAACAGAAAATATGATTTATATAAAAAACGATTAATAAACGAATTATTGTTTAAGTAATTCCATGATTTCAATCATCGTTTTTTTATTGATTGAATCATAACCTTTTGGTATTTTGAAGTCGTCAGAAGAAATTTCAGCTTCCTGAATTTTAACTGCAGTAAGCTTCATAGGCATATCGTAAAGTTTTATTTGGAATTCAAGTAATACACCATCAATTAATCTGAAAGGGGTTTGAGCATTTACATTATTTATAATTATATCATTTGTATAATAAATAAAGAAAGGTTCTACATCTGAATCAGGAATAATTATTTTAGCTTTTTGACTTTTAAATCCACATATTTCTATTGTAGTATCCTGAAGTTCAATTTTCATTCCCGGCAAATCATCAAAAAACATAGAGTTATCAGTAATTTTTTCAACGTACTTATATTTTTTATTCAGTACTTTAACAAGTGTAATGTTTTTTTTCTCTTTAAAATTTTGAATATGAGTAAAGCTTATTATTCCTGAAAATCCTTCAATTTTATTAAGTGTATTATTGTTTTTAAATTTTATGGTCATTTTTCTTGGCAACAAGCCTTTCATGAAGCTATCCAGCGAATCATCAAGGTATTCTATGTCGTATTCAATATAACCTTCCTTAATGCGATCTTTATGCTGAATCTTTTTACATGAATTTAATGATGTGAAAATCAGTGCGATAATAACAAATACTTTTATTTTCATATACGTCAATTAAAGGTTGTATATTAGTAATGTGCAAAATAATTAACTAAAATAACGAAATAAAAGAAAAAATCAAAACCTTATTTTAAGTATGACTCAATTATTTGATAAAAGCATAAAAAATGTCTTTTAACATTTGTTTGATAGTATATTAATGTGATTAGATTTTATATTTTTGAAATGTTTTTTTATAAATTTGTAGCTCAAATTACTAATTATATATAAATTAATGGATATGAATAAATTAGCTGTACTTGCATTAGGTGGAAATGCACTTTTGCGCGGTGATCAAATAGGAACAATTGACGAACAAGAACAAAATACCTTTAATACACTTGAGAATTTGGTGTATTTAATAAAAGAAGGTTACGACATTGTTATTGGTCATGGAAATGGCCCACAGGTTGGTAACATTTTGATGAGAAATGATGCAGGCGAGCAAATGTACAATATTCCTCAAATGCCACTAGATATTTGTGTTGCCGATTCACAAGGCGGAATTGGTTACATGATTGAAAGAATGCTCAGAAATGTTATGAAAAAACATAACATCGATAAAGATATTGTAACACTTGTTACATCTGTTGTTGTTGATAAGAATGATCCTGCATTTAAAGACCCTCAAAAACGTGTCGGTAAGATTTATAAAAAAGAAGAAGCTGATAAGTTAGCTGCTGAAAAGGGTTGGGAGTTCAAGGAAGAAGTGAAAGTTGATGGTGGTTGGAGAAGAGTAGTGCCTTCGCCAAAACCAATAAGTATAATGAATGAGAAAGTTGTTGAATCATTAGCTCGCCAGGGAAATATTGTTATTACTGTAGGTGGTGGTGGTGTGCCGGTTTATATTGATGAAAAAAATGATGTAAGGCCTGTAGAAGCTGTTATTGATAAAGATTTTGCTTCGTCATTGTTAGCTGCAAGAATTGGTGCTGATGAGTTTTATATTTTAACTGATGTTCCATACGTTTATATCAACTATAAAAAAGAAAACGAACAAAAATTGGAATTCTTAAATAAAGCAGATACTGAAAAATATTTAGCAGAAGGACAATTTGCACAAGGCAGTATGGCTCCAAAAATTAAGGCTTGTTTACAATTCATTGAGCAAGGTGGTAAAAAAAGTGTAATTACTGAAGCTACTAAACTTGAAGATCGTAAATATGGCACAAAGATTACATTAGAATATGAAGACTAAATAATGATAAAATGACAAAATGATAAAATAATATTTAATCATTTACGCATTTAATCATTTTTATTATAACAACAGTAAAACCAAAAATCATAATTGATAAATAAATAATAAATCAAAATTAATAAATTAAAAAAGTTATGGCATTCAATTTAAGAAATAGAAATTTTCTAAAGCTTTCAGATTTTATTCCACAGGAAATAAAATTCTTATTAGATCTTTCTGCTGATCTAAAAAAAGCAAAATATAACGGAACAGAGCAACCAAAATTAACTGGTAAAAACATTGCGTTAATTTTCGAAAAAGCTTCAACTCGCACAAGATGTGCTTTTGAAGTTGCTGCTTTGGATCAGGGAGCGCATGTAACTTATTTGGGTCCTTCAGGATCTCAAATTGGTAAAAAAGAATCTATGAAAGATACAGCACGCGTTCTTGGAAGAATGTACGATGGTATTGAATATCGTGGTTTTGGACAAGAGATAGTTGAAGATTTAGGCGCATATGCAGGTGTTCCTGTTTGGAACGGTTTAACAAATGAATTCCATCCAACTCAAATTCTGGCTGATTTCTTAACTATGATGGAATATTCTGATAAGCCTTTACATCAGGTAACTTTTGCTTATGTTGGTGATGCAAGAAATAATATGGGTAATTCATTAATGATTGGTGCTGCTAAAATGGGAATGAAATTTCGTTCAGTCGCTCCAAAAAGCGTTCAACCAACTGCTGAATTAGTTGCTCAGGCTAATGAAATTGCAAAAGAAACCGGTGCTGAAATTATCGTTACTGATAATGTTGCCGAAGGTGTTAAGGATTGTGATTTTATTTATACCGATGTTTGGGTTTCAATGGGCGAACCGGAAGAAGTATGGAAAGAAAGAATTGAATTATTAAAACCATACCAGGTAAACAAACAAATGATGGATTTAACAGGTAATCCAAAATGTAAATTCATGCATTGTTTACCGGCATTCCATAACAGAGAAACAACTGTGGGAGAAGAAATTTTCCAAAAGTTTGGTTTAGACGGAATGGAAGTTACTGATGAAGTATTTGAATCTCCTGCATCAGTCGTTTTTGATGAAGCTGAAAACAGATTGCATACCATTAAAGCTGTAATGGTTGCTACATTAGGAGCATAAATTATTAGCTTATATAATATTTAAGGGCGCTATTTGGCGCCCTTTTACTTTTGCTAAAACTTAATTTAGTTTAAAACCTATTTTTATTGCACGAATATTATAAACTGATAAGATCAAAATGATTGGGATGAAAGCAATCTCAAAACTTTGAGCCCGACTCAACCAAATGACTACAACTCCAATTAGCATAGCTTGTAAAATAATAGACAAATACATTCTCAATTTAACATTGTTTTTGATTTTGAGAAATGCAATTGCCAAATATAATGGATTACACCAGAGAAGATTAAAATTATTTTTTAACTCATCATGTTCTGTTAATAGCCACACTATTAATATTAATAATCCAGTTATGCCTGTTATTAAAAAAACAGGTACTTGTATTTTTAATGATTTATAGATTAAAACAATTATTAGCAATACAGAAAACAGAAATATGGGATTTAATAAGAATGGATAATTTGATTTACTCTTTTCAACTTTATTAAATATCGTTTCGCTACTTACAAGTTTCTTATTATTTACCTTTATATCATTTAATCCCCAACAAAGATAATCAGGTAAAAACATGCTTTCGTAGTT
>DAOWML010000029.1 GCA_030643125.1 Bacteroidales bacterium | reverse complement strand
TAAAGATATGGGTGTTACTTTCATAAAAGGAAAAATAGGGAAAATTGAAGAAATTGAAGGAGGAAATCTAAAACTTCGGTATGAAGATATTGAAAGTGGTGTTGTTAAAGAGGTAGAACATGACATGGTTGTATTATCAACCGGTATTCTGGCCAACGATGGTATTTCCTCAATGTTTAAAAATGATCTTAAACTTGATCAATTTAATTATGTTATGCAACAAGACTTATTGGCAAATCCTGCACAAACTAATATTGAAGGAGTTTATGTAGCCGGTACTGCATCCGGGCCAATGGATATTCCTGATTCAATATTATCTGCAGGTGCAGCTTCAGCAGAAATTGCAGGTTACTTAATGGAAGGAGAAGACCATGAAAAATAAAATTGGAGTTTACGTATGTATGTGCGGTTCTAACATCTCCGACTATGTGGATGTTGAAAAAGTAAAAGCAGAAGCAGAAAAAATTGACGGTGTTCATGTTGTAAAAACTACTATGTTTGCATGTGCAGGTTCTACACAACAGGAAATTGAAGATGATATAAAAGAGCAGAAGCTTGATGCAATTGTTGTTGCATCCTGTTCTCCAAAATTACATTTAGATACTTTCCGAAATGTTGCTCAAAGAGCGGGTTTAAATAAATATAACTATGTTCAGGTAAATATTCGTGAACAAGGTTCATGGGCTCATTCTGACAACCCTCCATTAGCCACTGAAAAAGCAATTAATTTGGTTAAAGGAGGAATTGAAAGAGTTAAGCATTCGAAAGAATTAACACCAATAAAAATTCCTTCTGTAAATGCTGTGGCAGTTGTTGGAGCCGGTATTTCAGGAATGAGAGCAGCTCTTGAACTGGCCGAAGTGGGAACTACCGTTCATTTAATTGAACGGGAATATTTTGTCGGTGGTAGAACTTCTCAATGGAATGTGCTTTTTACTACTAATGAAACAGGACAAGAAGTTATTACAAGATTATATCATCAGATTAATTCTCATCCGAAAATTACCTTATATACCGGAACTGAAATTATAGGGAAAAAAGGAAGTGTAGGAGAATTTAATCTGACTCTTAAAATAAAACCACGCTATATAAAGCCTGATTGTAAGCTAGATAAAGAGAAGTTTGAAAAAGCCATTGAGGCTTGTCCTGTTGAAGTTGATGATGATTTCAATTTTAATATAACAAAACGCAAAGCTATTTATAAGAACTACGATAGCGAATTTCCTGAAATTCCGGCTATTGATCACGAAGCATGTAATAAATGTGGTGAATGTGTAAAAATTTGTGATGATATTGATCTAAATCAGGAACCACAAGAAACTAATATTACAGTTGGAGCAATACAATTAAGCACAGGATTTAATCCTTATGAACCAGCTAAGGGCGAATTTGGTTATGGTGAAATAGATAATGTTATTACACTACAACAATTCAAACGATTAATTGAATTGAATGGTGGAAAACTGAAGTATAAGAATAAAGAAATTAAGAATATCGCATATATTTATTGTGTAGGAAGCCGGCAGATTGACGGACCAAATAAATATTGTTCAAGATATTGTTGTACTTCAGCAATTCATACATCAATTCTGGTTAAAGAAAAGTATCCTGAAATTAACAATTTCCATTTCAACAGGGGTATCCGAACTTATGGAAAACAGGAAAAACTTTACCATGAAGCTTCAGAAGCAGGAGATATCTTTTTACAATCGTTTGAAGAAGCTCCACCGCAGGTTGAAAAATCAGGAAACGAAACTATTGTTAAAATAAATGATATTTTAACAGAAAAAGAAGAACTTGAAGTAAGTGCAGATTTAGTTGTGTTAGTTACAGGAATGGTCCCCAGAGAATATACAGGTATTGTAAATATTCTAAAGGTCCCTATTGGGCGTGATAAATTTTTCAATGAAATTCATCCTAAGTTACGTCCGGTTGAAACTGTAATTGACGGAGTTCTGATTTCAGGAGCATGTCAAGCTCCATTAAATATAACAGAATCAGTTAAATCTGCTCTGGCAGCAGCTTCAAAAGTAAGTACTCTTGTTAGTTCAGGAGAAATAGAACTTGAACCTACAATGGCTATTGTGCACAACGATAGGTGTACATGGTGTGATAAATGTACTGAAGCATGTCCTTACGATGCTATTTCTAAAATTAAATACGAAAATAAAGAAGTGGCTGAAGTATCTAAATCCTTATGTAAAGGGTGCGGAATGTGCTTACCTGTATGTCCTGAGAATGCAATTGATTTAATCGGATATACAGACATCGAAATGGAAAGTATGATTGAAGCTTTAATTCATTAACAGGACATAAAATTATGGGAAAAACAATCGATATTATTAAGAAAACAAGAAGCATTCCTGATTCGGTAAAAGAAAACATGAAAGCCTTTAACAAAATTAAAAGGCAGATTTTAAAATCTCTGGAAACCGAAGAAAAAACTGTTCCGCAAATTGCGCAGGAAATAGGTCTTCCTCTTGATGTTGTAACATATCATCTTATGACTCTTCAGAAATATGGGAATATTGAGGCTGGAGAAGTTGATGATATGGACGAATTTTATTTTTACAAATTGAAAAAGTAAAGGATATGGCAAAAATAAATCCTGATTTTGCAAAAGAAATCTTTAAATACGGTAATGGCGATTTTCATGCATGTTATAATTGTGGAAATTGTACAGCTGTGTGTAGTTTAACTGATGAACACAATTCATTTCCCCGAAAAATGGTCAGGGCAAGTGTGTTGGGTTTAGATGAAAAAATAACCAGCTCTTTAGACCCCTGGTTATGTTATTATTGTGGTGATTGTGCTACAACATGTCCGCGCGAAGCTAATCCTGGTGAATTAATGATGTCGCTCAGAAGATGGCTTACAGCGAAATACGACTGGACTGGTTTATCAGGCTTATTACAGAAATCTCTGTTATTTAGTCTTTTTGCATTTATAATTACTGCTATTGGCGTAATATACTATAGTGCATTCCAGAATTTTAATGTGGAGATTATAATGCACCATGGTCATCTGTTTGAAATGCTATCGATTGCTTCGGTTTTCTCATTTATTCTTTTACCTAATCTGTTTAGGATGTGGTATTTTGTGATTTTAAAACCAGGTATTAAAGTAAAATTTATGACATATATTAAAGAGTTTCAAGAACTATTAATCCATATGTTTACACAAAAAAGAACTTTAGGTTGTGATGATAATCAACTCCGTTGGTTTATGCACCTTATCCTTGTTTTTGGGTATCTTGCATTACTTTTTACAACTGTTGTTCTTGATTGGTTTGGAACAGAAAATCTTTTTATTATTCTTCTCGGATACATTGAAAGCGTTGTAATATTTGTTATTACATTCATTTTTGTTGCAAGCCGGATTCAAAAGAATAAAGAAGTAAATAAGTTTTCTCAACCATCAGACTGGTTTTTTGTAATCTGGTTATTTTTACTAGGACTAACTGCATTTATTGTTCGGATTTTTATTGATCTTGATTTAATAGAAAGTAATCTTTGGATGTATCTATTCCATTTAATTGTGTTGGTTCAATGGGCTTTAATTATTGTTCCTTTTGGCAAATGGACTCACTTTTTATATCGTTCGTTTGCAATGTACTTTGCTAAAATTAAACAAGTTGTATAATCGTTAAAAAACAAATTAATATAAAAGGAGATCAAAATTGATCTCCTTTTTTTATCCTCTCCAGTTCATTTTGTATGGTCCTTTTAATGGATGATTTAATGGAATATCAGGTTTCCATTCAACAGGAAAAACATCTTCTTTATCCAAACCTGTTTTTTCAAAAAATTCAGGTTCATTTAGTTTATACCATATTCCATCAATCTTTGTATAAACAGACTCTTCAATTAATAAAATATCGTTGGTTTTCTGCATTCTGAAACTAGCTTGTAAAACAAGCCCGTTTGCCAGAGTAACTTCTCCTCCGCATTCATACTTTCTACCATCCAGTGGAATTTTAGTAAATTCTATTTTTTTAACAGAACATGGGCCTATCCATACAAACACTTCATTTTTTTCAGCAATCTGGATAGAATACTTTTTTATATCTGATTCTTTTAAAGCCATCTCCTTATATTAAATATTCAAGTAAATTTACAACTAGATGTGTTATGAAGCATCTTTTTTGTGAATAAATGAGTCAATTTAAAAACTGTTTTAAATCACTTTTTTTTATGATCGTCTATTTTAAACTAAATCCTATTATTTTTGAGTTCTGGTATAATATCAAGTTCCTAATTTTGAAAGGCTGGATTTAAGATAAAAAAATCACCCCATTTTTAGACAATTCACCTTATAAAAAAAGAGCCAGAGGCTCTTTTAAAATTAGGTTAATAAATTAAAGTATTTGGGTTAAATAGAGTGCTAGACCATGAGGCCTAATAATTTACAATTATATCTTTTGACTACCATGAAATTAACAGCAGAAAAATAATATTACTTTTCTAATTATTTTTTGCTTATCGACAAACGACAACTTCCTACCCCAAAAAAGTGATTTGCTCAGAAATTTGTTTAAAAACTTACTTTAATATTTATGTCGTTTATCCAGTAACAGCATAAAAAAAGAGTGCCCGTAAAATGGCACTCTTTTAAGTTTAAGTTGTCTGGGTTAATTAAAATGTGTTAGAATCCCAATTATTGTTTAATAAATGTTTCTGTAATAGGTCCTTTATCATCTTCTACTGAAATAATATACAGACCATTAGCTAAATCAGAAATATTAATTACTTTTTTGTTATTTAACACTACTTCTTTAACAATTGCTCCAGTTGAATTAATAATTCTAACCTTTGCATTATCAAATGGTATTTCTATATTTAATTCTTCTTTTGCAGGATTAGGATAAACTTTAATATTATTTACCTCATCATTTCCTAATAATTTTCCATTTACCATTTTTGCTAATGGAGCTGTTATACCTGTTATATTAACTGTATAATCTTCTACTTCGCCATATCTGAATGATCCACAAGAAGCAGGGTAACCTGCATCAGACATTGCAACACGCAATCTTGTCTGACCAATAGTTGCTGTCGTAGGAACATCCACAGTTGCAGTATAAACATTACCGTCAGCAACAGTTCCCTGTATTACTATTTCATCACTTGTAAATTCACCATCAATATTAAAGTCGATCCATACATTCCAGTACTCAGTGTATGTTCTTCTTTTATATCCGGTACTTACATAAGCAGTATAACTTGTACCTAAAGAAACGTTTGCGGTTAAGCTTGTGAAGTCACCATAACCGTTATTTGCTCCAGATGTATTGTATAAATCATTTAAACCAAATACATCAATCCACTCAAACCTTGCACTGGTTGCATAAAGATCACAATATTCAACAACAACAACTTCATCTAATGTTGTAACATCTAAATAATTACTGGCGGCAGATATATTACCTGCAGCATCTTTTGCTTTCACATAGAATGTATATGTTGTAGCTTTTGTCAGGCCGGATACATTATATGAAGTAACAGATGTACTTGCTAAATAAGCACCATCTTTATAAACATCATATCCGGTAACACCAACATTATCAGTTGATGCATTCCAGCTTAAGCCAACAGATGTAGCTGTAATATTTGAAGATGCTAAATTTGCAGGTACAGTTGGAGCTTGAGTATCGGTATCTGTAGTTATATTAACAGTATTACTTGCACCAGACTCGTTTCCTACAGCATCTTTAGCAATAATATAATACGAATATGATGCTCCTGAATTTAATCCACTAACATTATAATATGTATTTGTAGTGTTAGTTATTAAAGAACCATTTTGATATACATCATATCCTGCAACACCAACATTGTCTGTTGAAGCATTCCAGTCAAGATCAACGCTTGTCATTGTAATATTTGAAGCAATTAAGCTCGATGGAGCAGTTGGAGCTTCCGTATCTCCTCCAAGTATCTGAACGGTATAATCTTCTACCTCTCCATAACTAAACGATGCTTCACAAGCTGTTGGTTCAGCATTATATTTCATTGTAACTCTCATACGAGTTGTAACAGCTGCTGCACTTGCAGGAATTGTGATAGAACCTGTAACTATTGTTTTGCTCATTCCTCCCTGATCAAATACATTCTCATCTGCATCATCAAAATCACCATCATGATTAAGGTCAATCCATATTTTCCAGTATTCATTATAAGTAGAACCGCTAAAAGCTGGAGTTAAGGTAATATTATAAGTTTCACCAGCGGTTAAATTAGCTGTCATTCCTGTAAAGTCTGTATAACCTGCCGCTCCGGAAGTGTTAGAAAAATCACCAACTACAACACCTGCAATCCATTCATAAGAATAGTTGTTACCAACTGAAGTACAATATTCAACTTGAGCTTCGCCGGTTGTTGTGAAATTTCTTTCAGCACCATAACTTGTTCCTTTTGCATTTGTAGCAAATGAATTTACATAATATGTAGTTCCAGATAATAATCCATTCATAGTTAAACTATAAGAACCACTCGTTACAGTAGGTGATGTTTCAACAACTGTTCCATTAGATGTACTAACACCAGATGTTTTGCTGTAAACAATACCACTTGCTATAATAGTTGCTCCACCATCATCTGTAACATTACCACCGCAAGTAGCAATATTATCTCCAATTCCGGTTACTGAATTTGTTGTAACAGTTGGAGCAACTGATCCGTCATCAGTGTAAACCATATAACAAACAGAACAATCAACATGAGAAGCATTAACAGATAACTTCATATAACCACCTTCTCCCCATGAGCTGCCCCATGAGTTTCTTAAAATCCAATATTCTCCATCTGTTGCATCAACGCCCCAACCTACTAGTGCTATTGCATGATTGGTAGTCGCATTATAACAAGGATTGGTATTACAAGTTGTATAACTATCAGTAAAAACTCCGCCTGAATAACCAGAAAAAGCTGATGTAACATAAACTGCAGCATCAACCACTCCATAAGTCATGATAGCAGTTTTAATTGCATCAACATCAGCACAAGGTACTCGATACCATCCTTCGAATTGGATTTTTGGAGCACTTTCTGTTGTTGAAGGGCATGATTGATTATTAGCATCAGAATAAGGAAAATAAGATTCATCAATATGTCCAATATCAACTAATGCCTGTAATTCGTAATAGTCATAATCTGCTCCATTACAACCATCAAAATGGCTGCTATAAGGAGATATATCACTTAAACAAAAAGCTATCCAGCCTTCAGAAAAATCAGAAGTATTACTGTCATAGCTGCCAGTAGCAAAGTTATAAGTTCCCTCAGCACATGCAGTTGCTCCAAATGCATAACAAGAACCGCAACTACCTTGATCACGAGGATCTCCAATATATGAATGGCCGTTATAATTTCTCCAGTCGAAATCTGTTGGAAGACTTTTTACGTTAGTAAAATTTGGATCAACTTTTGCAATTTCCTGGATAGTTGGAACAGTTCTTTCAACTTCTGCATTTAAAGGTTCTCCATTTAATTCCATTAATTCTAATAATGGAATTCTTTCCTCAACTCCTTTGTTCATACGAACACATACTGCTCTTTCAACAGTGTATCCGTTTTCTTTTACAACTTCAGTTTCTACATCGAAACCTAACTTTGCAGCATAAGAATATTCGGGAGCAACTTTACCTTTAAAGAAATCCCATGCATTTACCATTTGTCCGTCAGGTAAATGAACCACTCCTACTTCACCACTACCTTTTACAGTGGTAACTTCGTATCTGTATCCTAACATTTCACAGTACTTTGCGGCTGGGTTTATGTAACCCTTTTGCCCGAATACCGTAAATATTAAGGTAATAGAAAAAACAAATGTTAAAAGAGTAAATTTTTTCATAGTAAAATTTTTTTAGGTTAGTTAATTTTGGTTTAAAGTATTATTATTATATGAGTAATTTTTGATGTGTCGACAAACAACTGGTTTCTACCCACAAAAAGTAATTTGTTCGGATATCTTCATTTTTATTAATCTATTTTATAGTTTTTTAAAAATTATTTTTAAATTGCTGCTAATTAAAATTCGGGGAATATATAACCATTTAATTTAAAACTGTTTATGAAGTTGCAATGTGTTATAGTAGATGATGAACCATTAGCTATAACTATTATTGAAGGATATTTAAAAAAGATACCGTATATCGAAATTATCGGGAAATTCGATAACGCTATTCCTGTTTATGAGTTTCTTAAAGAAAATATTGTCGATCTGCTTTTTCTGGATATTGAAATGCCAAACATAACCGGCATTGACTTTCTTAAAAGTTTATCGTCACCACCTTCCGTTATATTTACAACGGCAAATAAAAATTATGCCATTGAAGGATTTGATTTAAATGTTGTGGATTACATTTTAAAACCGATTACTTTTGAACGATTGTTTAAAGCAGTAAATCGTGTTTACGAAAATATAAATCAGGAAAAGAAAACAAAAAAATCAGAATCAACTGAATTCCTTTATCTTAAAGAAAATAAAAAAATGGTTAAAGTATATTTTAAAAACATACTTTACTTTGAAAGCATAAAGGATTATGTAAAAGTTGTAACATTGTGTAAAACTGTTATAACCAAACAACAATTGAGCTACTTTGAGTCATCATTAAATAACAATAAATTTTTACGAATTCACAGATCTTTTATTGTGGCTACCGACAAAATTGATGCTTACAGTTTATCCGGTATTGATGTAGGTGATACTGAATTACCAATAGGTAGAAAATATAAAGAAACCGTAATTGAGGCATTAGAAAATTTAAACAATATAAAAAACAATTAATGCTGAAATCTAATATCAGACATATCGTTTTATTTTTTTTATTCCTGTTTATAAATTCTTTTGTGTCAATTGCTCAGGAAAGAGGCCTGTTATTATCTAAATATTATTCTCCAAACGACTACAGTGCTCCATCTCAAAACTGGTCAATTGTTCAAGATAATAGAGGTGTTTTGTATTTCGGTAATTCGAGTTGTGTTTTAGAATATGACGGAAATGAGTGGAGAAAAATTTATGTTCCTAACAATTCAAATGTACGTACCATTGCGATTGACGATAATAATAATCTTTACGTGGGAGCTTACGAAGAATTTGGACACTTATTACCTGACAAAACCGGCACATTAACATATAATTCTCTTACACATTTAATTGATTCAAATTATTCCAACTTTGGTGATGTATGGGATATTCATTGTTTTGATGAAGACATTTTCTTTTTAACCGATAATTATTTATTTCGTTACAAGAATCAAAAATTTGATTACTGGACAAGAGACAATGAAAGGTTCTATCTAAGTCATAAAGTTAATGAAAACTTATATGTGCAGGAAATAGGCAAAGGTTTATTTAGGTTTAAAAACGATTCATTAGTTCTTATCAAAAAAGGAGAGTTTTTTGCCGATAAAAGAATACATTCTATACTTCCGATTGACAACAAACTACTTATATGTACACGAACAAAAGGCTTGTTTCTATATGATAATTCAGATAAACATGTACAAATAATACCGTTTTCGGATATTTCAACAAATGCTTTAAATCTGAATAATTATTTTATCAAAAACATATTTTATCATGGAATTAAAATCTCTGATAATTTATTTGCACTGAGCACAATTACAGGCGGAGTTTTACTTGTTGATACTAATTGGGAAATTGTTGATGTAATTAACCATGAGTCAACCGGTGTGATAAGTCAGGCTCACTACCTTTATTATCAAAAGAACCAGGCTTTATGGATGGCTCTTGCAAATGGTATTTGTCAGGTTGATATTTTATCTCCTTTTAGATATTGGAATGATGAAAAAGGAATAAACGGAACCATTTCCGATGTAGCAAGTCTAGATGATAAGCATTATGTTTCAACCGGTTCCGGTGTTTACTATTCAAAAAGAGAAAAAGATAACATTAATTATTCTATTAATAATTTTACTCCGGTAGAAGGTAGGTTTGAACAAGCCTGGGGATTTTTATATTTTATTTTGCCTGATTCAAATTTTAAAACTACTGAAGAATTATTAAATGACCGAGAAGCATTTTTTTCTCCTTCTTCAGATAAAATGTCGCTACTTGTCGCAACCAGTACCGGTCTTTATCAAATAATCAATGATAATTCCATACAGATATCTGATTATAAAGCTATTTTTAAAATATATCAGTATAAAAAAGATCCTTCCAAAATATTATTGGGTTTAGCCAATGGTATAGCTCTTATGAGTTACTCTAACGGAAAGTGGACTGATCATGGAATGATGTTTAATATTAATAATCAAATACGAGATATAAATGAAGATTCTTTAGGAAATATATGGGCAAGTGCGAGTTATAAGGGATTATACAGAATACAAAACCCCTTTCAAGATCAAAAAAACCAGTATAAAATTGATTTATTTAATACCTCTAACGGACTACCTTCAGTTAAATCTGTTCAGATTGGTAAAGAAAACGGACAATTATTTTATTTAAGTGACAATGATTATTTTGTATTTAACAATACTAAAGATAGTTTTATTATTGATGAACGTCATTATTCGGTCGAAACGGATAGTGTTAAGGAAGGCTTCCCATATGATAGTTTATCCTGGTATCGGGTTTTAGAAAATACCATTTCACGTTATTACATTACAACCCAAACTGCCGATTCAATGATTTGGTTTAGCACTACCGATGGAACATTTAGATATTATATCACAAATCAAAAAGATTATTTTAACATCTACCCGGTATTAATCAGAAATGTTCTTTCAGGCGATTCATTAATTTACAATGGAACAAATTATAAAAGAATAAAAAATGATTTTGATTCCGATTCTGCCAAATTAATGATTAACCCTGATTCTAAAATTAACATTGGTACTATCCTTGATTTTAAAAACAATTCGTTAACATTTAATTATTCATTGCCTTTTTATGAAGATGAATCAAAAAATGAATATAGTTACTTTTTAGAAGGATACGACAAAACCTGGTCACCCTGGAACACTGAAACAAAAAAAGAATATACTAACTTAAGAGAAGGGGATTATACTTTTAAGATTAAATCCAGGAATTTATATACATTGGAAAGCCCTGTTTCTGAGTTTAAATTTAAAATCTTACCGCCATGGTATAGAAGTTTCGCAGCTATTCTCGGGTACATTATTCTGGGAATTATATTAATTGTTATTATTGTGCGTTTGTATACTTATCGTTTAATTAAGGAAAAAGATAAATTAGAAAAAATTGTAATAGAGCGCACACAGGAAATATTAATGCAAAAAGAAGAGATTCTTGTTCAAGCCGAACACCTTAAAGAAGCAAACGAGTGGATTAGTGCTAAAAACAAAAAACTGGAAAAACAAAAACTGGAAATTGAAGAACAACGAGATAAGCTTGCATTAAGTAATGCCACTAAAAATAAATTCTTCCGAATTATTGCTCACGACCTTCGAAATCCTATAAGTACTTTGGCCGGTTCAACCAATTTAATATTTAATGATTTTGATGAATATAATAAAAAGCAAACCAAAGGTTTTATAGGAGAATTAAGTAAGCTTTCTCAAACTACATTTAATTTACTGGAGAATCTTCTAGATTGGTCATCAACTCAGATGGGAGAAATAAAGTTTTCTCCGAAACCAATAGACATTTCTTCATTAACAGCTGAAAATATAGAACTTGTTAAGCGAAAAATTGATTCAAAAAATATACGTTTAAAATTAAATATTGAAAAAAATACTGTCGCTTTTGCAGATGAAAATATGGTAAAAACGGTTATTCGAAATTTGCTTTCGAATGCCGTTAAATTTACTCCTGAAAATGGTGAAATCGAAATTTCTTGTTATATCGATGATGAATTTGTGAAATATTCAGTTAAAGATTCCGGAATAGGTATTAGCAAAGAAAATCAGAAAAAACTTTTCAGAATTGATACTCATCACTCCACTCCGGGGCTTTCTAACGAAAAAGGTTCCGGCTTGGGACTTATTCTTTGTAAAGAATTTGTTGAAAAAAACGATGGTAAAATTAAAGTTTCTAGCGAACTGCAAAAAGGGACTACAATTACTTTCACTCTTAAAAAATATACTGCTTAATACTTCTTTAAACCTTTTAACATTAATTAACTTCCGCCAAACAATTTTTTGCCCTAAATTAAGTATTAATAATAACTTAACATTACTTTGCTTGCTGGTAGGTTCAGGTTTCTTCAATAATTTACTTTCCTTTTTTGCAAATCCGAATAAATAAATTCCATTCCTGACCTACTTATAGCAAGTTTTTCAATCAACATTTTAATAAACGTATACTTATATTTAAATGGCGATAATAGTTCAGATATAGTAAGTTGATTGGTATAATTTTTTTTTCATAAAATCCGGTTACGTTTTTTAATCGGATTTTTTATTTAAACACCACCCAACCCCGATCTTTAGAAATAGCATTTATAACAGAAGTAATTTGCATAAACTCTTTTTGTAGTTTATTGATTTCTTCGGGTGAAATGTTTTTCCCCTGTGTATCCTTCAATTTTTCGGCAGCTTCTTGTTGAGCTATTTCTAATATCTTTCGTTTGTAAGCTATTATTGTTTCCGGAATAATTCGTTTTAATTTCATTTCCTCAGTCTCAATATGCAAACCACCCTTCTCGAAAATTTTACTTAATGTATAAGACGAACTCAGTAAATCAGCAGCCAATTTACTAATTTGAGGATCGGTATGATATATAAAATGCTTACTCTCTAAAGTCTTTTCGGTGTTAGCTACATCAAGATATTCCTGAAAAATTTGCTTATAAATTAAGTTTTTAAACTCAAGGTCGTCATTCAATATTTCACTAATGGTGT
>DAOWML010000076.1 GCA_030643125.1 Bacteroidales bacterium | reverse complement strand
GCTTCGAATTGAGGATTCTGATTATAAATCTCCTCGATTGATTCTAAAACTTCTCTAACAGCTTGAAGATATTCAACCTCTCCAGGATGTTTTTGCTCAAGCTGAAGCATTAATTTATCTACGTTCATAATATCAAATTATTAATTAATTATGTTAAAAAAACAAAACGCCGTTAATTAAATGATTTTGCAAATGTATATTTTATTTCAACATTACAAGATATTATACAACACAGTTTAGCATGATTTTTATCACTAAAAAACGTCTGTAGAACAATGTTTTAAATGTTATTCTATTTTAGGTTTTAAAACAACACCTTTCTTGTTCTTACCATCAATTTGAACTTGAATCGGGTTATCAAATCGAATATGTCGTATGTACTGATTTTCAAAATGTGCTTCAAATTTTCTCAAATAATCTAAATCATAAAAACCATCATTTATGTATGGATTAATAGTAAAATACCCAACACGGAAAGAAGTCAGATTTTGGAAGAAATGTGTACCCTGACTAGGATCAATTCTAAAATTCTCAAGTCCTGATTCAACAATAACTCTTGCTTGTGAAATATGTGCCCATTTTACCGGAATTCCCAAATTAGGATCAGCCGAACCCCATCTACCAGGCCCAACAAGAACGTAATTTCGCTTATCATCAATAAATTTTTCATTTAATTTACCCATTTCTGCAGCAATCTTTTCACTATCCAAAGAATTAAATGCATCTGGTTTTATATACACAAAATCATAAATATTATTAATTTCCCCATTTCCTAAAGCCGATTCGCAATAAATTATAGAATCTTCCTGAGCAACTTCATCCATGTCAAAATCAGTTGATTGATCATTTTCAACAATAGGTCGGATTTGTAGAAAATTAAACACATAAGGTTCACCTTTTTCAATATTTAAATCAACTGCAAACTCTATTTCGATAGGGTTACTCATCTCTTTTTGTCCAACTTCGAGCAGGGTTTGTAAAATTTCTGCTAAAGGAAAGGTTTCATATTTAAGTACATTGGCAAAAGTTACTACCCTTTTACCATCGTATAGTGTACCATCACGTATAATGTTATTCTGGAAATCGTATGTTGACGCAGCAAAACGAAACGATGAGTCTTTTTCTGCTATTTTGATTTCGTTCTTTACTAAGTTTATGCCATCATCAGTAGAAGGATGAAATTTGGTAGGACACATATCCAAGGCGTAGAAATATTTTTGAGTATCCTTTAGTGCCATATCAGGAGATGATAATTGCAAAATCTTTTTCGGATGTTTTGGTGAGAAACGTAAGGATATTCCTCCATCAACAATTTGTTTTCCCAGACCATAGGCTATATTTACTATTCCGTCTTCCGGTTTTTCAGGTTCAATGGGATAAAAATTTATTGACCGGGCTACTCCTGAAATTGTTGGATAAAATTTATTTCCGAATTGTTTCCCACAAACTTCCTGTAGTACAATTCCCATTTTTTCCTCATCAATAACATTTGATGTTGCAGCCATGTACGCCTTACTTGCTTTAAAATACACCGAAGCATAAACACATTTAATAGCATCTGAAAGCATTTTAATCATTAAAGTACCGTCCGTTGTTTTAGGAATCATATATGTAGAATAAATTCCTGCAAATGGCTGATAATGCGAATCTTCAAGCTTAGATGATGAGCGAATAGCAATCGGATTTTTAATGACTGAAATAAAAGCATATAAGTCTTGATAAACTCTGCTTGGTAATTTTGCATCAATAAACTGCTTTATAATTTCCTCATCGCTTTTATCTGACATACCGATTTTATATAAATCGTTTTCTTCCATAAAATCATCGAAAATATCTGTACTAAGAACAACAGTACGTGGAATGGTTATAATAATGTTTTCGAATTTATTAAAAATACTATTTTTCTTTATAATAGAATTTACAAATGCTAATCCTCGCGCTTTACCTCCGATAGAACCATCTCCAATTCTTGAGAAAACTAAATATTCATCGAAACTGTTTTTATCGAATTTCGCAATAACTCCTCTTCCTTTACTCATTCGATAACTGGAAATTGACCTGTATATATATGTTCTTACTTCTGTTAAATTTTTAAAATCACTTACGGGAATATATTTAAACAATTGTGCTATTGGAAAAACAGCCCTGGCATTCAGCCATTTCGACAAATCATTTCTGCTGGCATGATATTCCAGGGATTTCTCAGGTATTGTGAGTATCATATGTTGCAATGACTGAAGATCAGATGCACGTCCAATTTCTTTTAATGTAGCAGGGTCGCGAAATATAAATTCTCCAAAAGCAAACTGTTTAATAATATAATTCCGCAGTTCTATTGAAAGTGTTTTCGAATATTTATGGATAAACCCAACTCCTAACTCATCAGCATATTTTTTATTATTCATATCTGATGACTGTAAAAGAAGAGGCATAAACTCATCATCTTCTTTTACTTTTTTACAAAGTTTAATCCCAGCCAATTTGTCTTTGACTCCTTTTCTTGGATATGTAATGTCAGAAATAATTCCAAGCATGTTATACTTGTATTTCTCATACAATTCCATAGCCTGCTCATAATTTGTTGCTAAAAGAATTTTCGGGCGACCACGCATGCGAAGCATTCTCTGGTGCTCATTTAATGCCTCTCGCATATATTCTTTTGATTGCTTAAATATTAACTTATAAATATTTGGGAGATAGGTTGAAATATAACGAATAGAATCTTCAACAAGAAGTATTGTCTGAACCCCGACAACTTCAACGTCATATTGAACATTCATTCTGTCTTCAATCAGTTTAATAATTGCCAGTAAAATATCGGCATTTCCTAACCAGCAAAAAACATAATCTATAGCGCTTAAGTCCTCTTTCTCAAGGCGAATAGTTACTTCACGGGAAAAATTGGTAAGAACAACAATTGGAATAGCAGGATAAATCGATTTTATTTGATTTGCAAACGTAAAAGTGTCTGTATCACCAATTCTTAACATGCTAATTACAAGATCAATATTATCATTTTTTAAAATCTGAAAAGCCTCTTCGGAAGAATTAGCAATAACAAATATTGGAGGATACCTAAGGTTTAAAGCTACATATTCGTTAAATATTTGCTCATCAATTCGTCCGTCTTCTTCTAACATGAAAGAATCGTAGTTACTTGAAATAAGCAATACTTTATGAATTCTTTTTTGCATTAACAGGCTAAAAGAAGTATCGTTAAAATCTAACCTTAAATTATCTTGCTGATTGGTATAAAAGCTCATAATATTTCAAATATTAATTATCATTTGTCCAGGTAATAGCAGAAAATCTTTTACGACCGTCCATAGTAATAGTCAGTGGTTTTTTAAACTCAATATGTTTAAAGTGCTTTGTTTCGTTAATTACTTTTTGCTTATTTAAAATATCCCAGGAAATTATATCTTTTATTGATTTATGATTAACAGAAAAATACCCGACATTCATAGATGTTACGTTATGAAAAAAGTGAGAGCCTAATGATGCATCTAAGGCAAAATCATCCAAACTCATTTCTACAATAATTTTAGCATTCGAAATCTGAGGCCATGCAACCGGTATTCCAATAAATCTATCCCGGGTTCCCCAACGTCCCGGCCCAATTAATACATATTTTTTCCCTGCTTCCTGCATTTTCTGATTTAATGCATCAATTTCATCCTTCATCTCAATTGTCTGAGTATTGTCAAATTTATCAGGCATAATAAAAATAACATCTTTTATATTATCCAACTTACCATTGCCCATGGTTCTTTCAGAGTACAGCACAAGATGATCTTTATCAATTTTTTCTATATCAACTTTATAATCGTCTTCGTTACAAACCAAAGGTTTTATCTGCAATAAATAAAAGGATGCTAATCCATTTTTGTCTTTGGTCAGATCAACAGCAAATTCAATCTCAACTGGTGAACCCAAAGCTTCTTTAACAACATCAAGAATTACATTTATTGTTTTGGCCAAGGGGATATACTCATATTTTAAGATGTTTGCAAAATTAATAATTCTGGGCCCATAAGAATCAAGTCCGGGACTTATCCTGTCGTTTTCAGAATCATACACCGACACCAAATGCTTTAATGTACCGTGCTTTTCTGATTCATCAATATCTAATCTAATTAACCCGGCATCTTCACCATCAAGCAAGTTAATATCTTCCTTAGCTAAATTAACAGCATAAAAGTAAACCTGCGAACCTTTATATAAGTCTTTAGTAGAAATAATTTCCAAATTTGGATAGCTTGGTGAAAATCTAAATGCTTTTTCACCTTCAACAACATACTGTCCTAAACCTAAAGCTGCTACCGCAAAACCTTCATCGGGTTTCATATGCGCAACCGGGTAGAAATTATGTGACTGGGCCGTACCACTAATATGCGGATAATAATACTTATCAAACTGATTTCCAACAACCTCTTGTAACACAACGGCCATTTTCTCTTCTTCAACTTTATAGTCAATTGCTTTAAAATAATTTCTTGCATTTTTCGAATAAATAGAAGCAAAAACCAGCTTTATAGCATTCATTAGCTGCTTCATACGTTCTTCAAATTCGTGATGATTATTCGGGAGCAGGTATGTTTCAAAAATCCCCGAAAAGGGTTGTGTAATACTGTCCTCGAACAAGCTTGAGGATCTAACAGCAATAGGTTTTGTAATTAATTTAATAAATACTTTTAATTTTTTCTTCAGGGAATATGATAATTCACCTTCAATAAATACTTTTCTTAGCTCTTCATAATCTGTAATATCATGAATCTTTTCACCTAAATGATTACTTTCAATAAAAATATCAAATTCTTCGGTTCCAATTAAGCTGGTTTTAGGTGTTCGAACATTAATTAAAGGCAGTAATTCTTTAAACTTAAAATTATAAATTAATGTGTTGACAAATGCTAATCCACGCCCTTTCCCTCCTAAAGCTCCCGGTGCCAGACTAACAATATTATTTTCTTCCTGAACTGCTGTTTCGCTGAAATTTACAATTTTACCTTTATCCTGCTCATTTCTATATAATCTCAGGATATTAATCAGAAAATCACGCAATTGTTTTGGGCTTTCAAAATCTTTAATATTAAGAGGATTAATAATTTTAGCAATTTGAATCTCTCCACGTGCCATAAGCCATAATGAAAATTGATTTTTTACAGCATGATAAACCAATGAATCTTCAGGTACTGTTTTAAGAAATGATTCGAATTCGGCCATTGATTTAGCAACAGCAATTTGTCTTCCCTGATTATCGCGATAAACAAAATGCCCAAAACCTAAATGATAATTAATAAAACTCTTTAAATCCTGTAATAAACTTTCGGAGTTTTTATTAATAAAATTTGATTTTAGCTCATAGGATTTCTTAGCATTCTCGGGATTTGATGATTGTAATACAGTTGGTAAATTCAGTACATTCTTCTTCACAAATTTAATAAACTCAAAACCAGCAGAATCATACAATTCGTTATTCTTAGGGAAGCAAACATCAGAAATAACACATAAAAAGTAATCCTTATATTTATTAAATATTTCCATTGCTTCTTCATAAGAATAAGCAAGTAGAATTTTGGGTCTGGCCCGCATTTTTAGCACCTTATATAAATCATCTGTATTTACATCCTCAATTAATCGTTGAGTTTGTTCCATTATGATTTTATAAAGCATCGGTAAATATCTTGAATAATATTTAGGAGAATCTTCAACAAGTAAAATTACCCTGGTTAATCCCAATTTAGTATCATTTTCGACATTCACCTTGTCTTCAATAAGTTTAACCATTGCAAAGAAGACCTTTGAGTCGCCATTCCAAATAAAAATCTTATCAATATCAGAAAGGTCTCTTTTTTCTTCTTCAAGTACAGCTAAATCACTATTGTTATTAAGTAGTAAAAATGTAGGAATATAAGGATATTTATTTTTTAGAGTACCGGCAATTTTTAGTGGTGTCTTTTTATCGACTCCCATCATTAATATAACTAAATCAAAGTGTTTATTTTCGATCGCTTCTAATGCTTCGTCTTCATTTGAAACTCCTGTAACCCTTGGTAAAGATGTGAGATTTAACTGGTGATACTCACCCAAAATATGCTCTGAAAATCTTCCTTCTTTTTCTATACTATAAGCATCATATAAATTTGCAATAAGCAAAATCTCTTTTACTTTAAAAGGCATTAAATCGTGCAATAAATCACGATCGGCATTATGCTTATTAAGAAATTTTTGCAGTAACTGTCTGCTATTAAGAATTTTTACCGAGGATTCATCTGTAGCTTTTTTTTGCTCTTTCTTTTTGTCTTGTTTCCAAATAATATCTTTTGCTTTAATACTATTTATAAAACCTAAAATTAAATTCGACAAATTCGAAATAAGATTTATTTCCTCTTTGAGAAAAGGGCCTTCAAACATGCGAGGAAACTCTTTCGTGTAACATATTTCTATAGTACCTTCCTCACCATCAATTGACTGAAAAGTTTGTTTCTGCGACCAATCTGTTTCTTCAAAACCCGGACTTCTATACTCATTACCTCCAAATAATATTCGTGCAACAGTATATTCAGGATATTGCCATGCTTTTGGCAATTTAAGGGCTATTTTCTGTAGTGTTTCTTCAACCGATTTACCTTCTTTAATAATAATGGTAGTTTCGTTAATACAAGCCAGCTCTTTTAATCTTTCTTTACTTTCCGCTAACAGCCTGTTTAAATCATTATTTTTATTGGCTTGATCAGTCATTGAATTTATTTTAAGAATTATCTTTAATAAAACATACTGCTTAAGTTACATATTTAATATATGAAACGAAAGTCATCATAGGATGATTCTGTTATAAATATAAATGATTTTTAGAGCAGATAAAAGTATTTATTCTTTAAAACAAATGAAATTGTAGTAAATGAGATACTTACTAAAGATATGGTGCTAACAGAAGTAAATATTATAAAAAAAAGGATAAATCTTTCGATTTATCCCTTTTTTAACCTGAGCTCGACATAAGATTCTTTTACAGCTTCATGAGATTTTTCATAGACAAGTCATCTTTTTGAAAAACTATCGGGATAATTCAAAAAAATATGAGGAAGTATATGAGAAATCCCATGATGCCCAAAGGGAAAGCAAATAGAGCACAATCTTTAAAAAAGAAACTTTTTGAAATAACCCGTTATTACTGTAAAATTTCTTCTTCAAATCTCACGCTCTATTTGTTTTCTGTAAATTGAATATTATGTCGAACTCAGGTTATTATATCAAACATATTTTCTTATACTTTCCAGGTAGTTCCGCTATTAAGCAAATCATCAACTGATTTAATAGCTGATTTTGATTTAACTTCCTCAACTTGTTTAGCAACACTTCCATCATAAGTTGGAGCATTAACGCTTCTAATAACACCAAAAGCAACCGGATATTCAGGATATTGCATATTAGCCAACATTAAATGCATACCGGGATTTACCTCTTTAGCATTATGTACTAATAAGTCTTTTTCAGAATATTTATCACCTAATTCAACAACTTTAAGTTTTAAATGTTCAGCATCTAATATTAGTCCTTTATCTTTGTTTTTACCAAAAATCATTGGTTCACCATGTCGTAAAACTATCTGGCGGTCGTCTTTAAATTCTCTATTACTTATCGCAGCATGTGTTTTATCATTATAAATAACACAATTTTGCAATACTTCAACAACCGTTGCACCATGATGCTTACCAGCTTCAACAAAAATTTCCTGGCATAATTTCAAGTTATTGTCAATAGATCTTGCAAAAAACTTTCCTTGTGCTCCAATAACCAATTCTCCAGGATGAAAAGGATGTTCAACAGTTCCGTAAGGAGATCTTTTTGTTACAGATCCAAATTTTGATGTTGGTGAATACTGACCTTTCGTTAATCCGTAAATTTCGTTATTAAACAAAATAATATTGAGATCAATATTTCTTCTAATTGCATGAATAAAGTGATTTCCTCCAATAGCCATGGCATCACCATCACCGGTAATCTGCCAAACACTCAATTCGGGGTTAGCAACTTTAACTCCAGATGCAATTGCTGAAGCACGACCATGAATACTATGAAAACCATATGTGCTCATATAATAAGGAAATCGCGAAGAACAACCAATACCTGAAATAAAAGCAAAATCCTCTTTCGCTATTCCTAATTCGGGTAAAGCACGTTGAATGGCATTCAGAATTGCGTGGTCTCCACATCCCGGGCACCATCTAACCTCCTGATCGCTTTTAAAATCTTTTGGAGTAAGTATATTTTGTGTTTCTATCATGATTAATCCTCCAGTAATTTTTCAAAATGTTCTTCTAACTCTATAACAGTAAATGGTAATCCTTGTACCTTATTATATTGTGCAAACTCAAATTGATGGAATTTCCCTTTTAATATAAATGAGAATTGTCCTTTATTTAATTCACAAACAATAATTTTTTTAAATTTAGAAAATACTTCTGCAGTATTTTTAGGCATTGGATTGATATAATTAAAATGTGTGTGTCCAACTTTATATCCCTCATGGTTTAAAAGTCTAACCGCTGAATGTAAACTACCGTAAGTTCCTCCCCAACCAACTACCAATAAATCACCTTCTTGTTCAAATTCTGGTTTCAAATCAGGAATGTAATTTTCAACTCTTTTTACTTTTTCAGCTCTGAT
>DAOWML010000289.1 GCA_030643125.1 Bacteroidales bacterium | reverse complement strand
CTATTTTTTACGGGAATATTATAAAAGGAACAAATTTGCTCAATGGTGAATTTGAATATACCAAATACGAAGCAAAAGTTACCAAAACCTTTAAAACAAAATCGCTGGGAAAAACCAAGTTTACAATTGTTGGAGGATTAATTAACGGAGAAGTGCCAATTTCGAAAATGTATAATGGGCATGGAAGTTATCAGTCGTTTAGTATTGAGGCAGAAAATAGTTTTGGGACAATGCGCATGGGCGAGTTTTATTCGGATAAATTTCTTTCTATATTTTTTAAACATGATTTTGGAAGCCTTTTATTCAATTCTAAAAAATTCAATCCTAAATTTGCTGTTGTAAATAATTTCGGGATCGGGGAATTATCACAAAATTTAAATCATCAAACCACCCAAACCATTCGATCTATCGAAAAAGGTTATTATGAATGTGGATTGTTAATCAATAATATATTGAATCAATCTTTTTTGGGCTATGGTTTTGGTTTGTTTTACAGATACGGACCTTACTCCTATACAAAAACCGCCGATAATTTTTCGTATAAATTGAGTTTGACAATTGGATTGTAATTGACAGTTAAAACGAGAACTGTCAATATTTTATAATTTTTGACAGATAATTGACGACTTGCATAAACTTAGTTTTCAGATTGTAAATCCTGTTGCACAACAAAAACATATTGAAGTGGTTTAGCCAAAATTTCTCTTATCTTTGCAAAAAATTTATACTTAAAGAATATAATGCCACACAAATCAGGTTTTGTAAATATTATAGGAAATCCAAATGTTGGAAAATCGACTTTAATGAATGCCATGGTGGGAGAAAAACTCTCCATTATAACATCAAAGTCGCAAACTACCCGACACAGGATTATGGGAATTGTGAACGATGATGATTATCAGATTGTATATTCTGATACTCCGGGGATTTTGAAACCAAATTACAAATTGCAGGAAAAAATGATGCGATTTGTAGGAACTGCATTTGATGATGCTGATATTATGTTATACATAACAGATGTTGTTGAGACTTTCGACAAAAACCAGAAATATATCGATCGGCTTTCACAGATTGATGTTCCAATTTTATTATTAATAAATAAAATCGATTTAAGCAACCAGGAAAAACTCGAAGCATTAGTCGAAATATGGAGTAAATTTCTTCCTAAAGCAGAGATTATTCCAATATCGGCATTAAATAAATTCAATTTGGAGCATGTCTTTAAAAGGATTATAGAATTATTACCTGAAGGTCCTCCTTATTTCCCGAAAGATTCATTTACAGATAAAACAGAACGTTTCTTTGTTTCGGAAATTATTCGCGAAAAGATTTTGTTAAATTATAGTAAAGAGATTCCTTACTCGGTTGAAATTGAAGTTGAAGAGTTCAAAAACACAGATAAGCTTTTAAGAATAAGAGCCAATATACATGTTATAAGGCCATCGCAAAAAGGAATTATAATAGGGCATAAAGGACAAGCGTTAAAAAAGACAGGAACCGATGCCCGAAAAGACATTGAAGATTTTTTTGGTAAAAAAGTATTTTTAGAATTATACGTAAAAGTTAGTAAAGACTGGCGCGATAAAGACAGGTCGTTACGAAGCTTTGGATATAATATGTAAAATTGATTAACAAAAACCAAAACACAAATAAATAACAATAATCAAACCTAAAAAGAAAAGAGAAAAGTAAAAATTTCTAGTTTTTGAAATTTGATTTTTATTTGTATTTTATAATTTGTGATTTAGTGCCTTGCAATTTATTATGAAACATCCATGAACCGACGGGTTAACCCGTCAGTTTACAAAAAGACAATAAAAAATAAATTCTTTTAACTATTTACACATGAAAGAATTAGAAGTAAAAACTTACAATTTTGCAGTTCTGGGAATCGGACTTATTAAAAGTTTGGAGAAAGAATTCCCCGAATTAATAAATAGTGATTTGAAAAAGAGTATCGGTGCAGTATCTATAAAATTTATTGATGCACTTAATGCTGAAGAAAATGAAGATTTTGCTAAAAATATTAGAGACTGTCATTCTAATGCACAAAAATCAATCGAGATATTAAATACAATGGGCGAAATTGCAAATGACACTTTAAACGAACAAAAACTTACATTGATAAACGAATCAAAAATAATTATCGAAAAGCTCAATACAATTATCAGTAAACTAATTTATTAAAATACAAACCATGATTGTAGCAATAGTAGGAAGACCTAACGTGGGGAAATCAACATTGTTTAACCGGCTTACGGAAACAAAACAAGCAATAGTTGATGAAATAAGCGGGGTTACGAGAGACAGGTTATATGGAATAGCAGATTGGGCAGGGAAAGAGTTCTCGGTAATTGATACTGGTGGCTACATTCTTAATTCAGATGATATTTTCGAAGAAGAAATAAGAAAGCAAGTTGACATTGCTGTGGAAGAAGCGAATTTAATTCTTTTCGTTGTTGATGTTGAAAGCGGCATAACAGATATGGATGACACTGTTGCTCAAATTCTTAGAAAATCGAATAAAAATATATTACTTGTTGTAAACAAAGTAGATAACAATAAACGAATTCTGGAGGCGAATGAGTTTTATAAATTCGGCTTAGGCGATCCTATTAGTATTTCATCAATAAACGGAAGCGGAACAGGTGAATTACTCGACAAAGTTGTTACATTGAAGAAGAAGATGTCGAAGGAGAACTTGATATTCCAAAATATACAGTTGTGGGGCGCCCCAATGTTGGTAAATCATCACTGATTAATGCTTTAATTGGTGAAGAAAGAAACATTGTAACTCCAATTTCGGGAACAACACGTGATTCAATTTACACACGATACAATAAATTTAATCAGGATTTCTATTTAATTGACACTGCCGGAATTCGTAAAAAAGGAAAGGTTACTGAAAATCTTGAATTTTACTCAATTTTACGTTCAATACGATCGATAGAAAAAGCAGATGTTTGTTTGCTTTTAATAGATGCTACACAGGGCATGGAGGCGCAAGACCTTAACATAATAAGACTTATTCAGAAAAATAATAAAGGCTTAGTAATACTGGTTAACAAGTGGGATTTAATTGAAAAAGAAACTAATACATCGAAAGATTACACAAATAAAATAAAAGGAAAAATCGCACCATTTGTTGATGTACCTATTATTTTTACCTCGGTATTAACTAAACAACGTATTCATAAAGTACTTGAGGAAGCCAAACAGGTTTACGAAAACAGGAGAAAGAAAATCACAACATCTAAATTAAACGAAGTAATGCAAGCTGTTATTGAAGCTTATCCTCCACCATCGATAAAAGGCAAGTTTGTTAAAATAAAATATATTACACAACTAAATACCTTTTATCCATCGTTTGCATTTTTTTGTAATTTACCACAATATGTTAAAGATGCTTACAAGAGGTATTTAGAAAATAAATTGCGGGAGAATTTTGGT
>DAOWML010000092.1 GCA_030643125.1 Bacteroidales bacterium | reverse complement strand
TAGCCTGCCATTAATATCGTACAGAAATGCTATATACTGCATTTGTGTAACATCATTGACTTTTAAGATTAAAAAATCTGTTACCGGATTAGGATAAGCTAAAATTTTGAGGTTTATTTCATCGGCTTCTGCTATACCGGAGACAATAGATATTTCGTATGGTTGTTGTACTCCCTGGACAATACTGTTATCGTTTGTTCCCGTTATCGTAGAATAAACTAGCTGGCCTATGGTATAACTTACTGAGCCTCCACTACCTGAAGCTTCACCTCCGGAAGCAGGTATGGTTTCTTGTGCATTTAATCCTGTAATTAATGCAAGCCAAAGCACAAATGCTGTAATTAATTTTAGTTGCATAAGATTTTAGGTATTTGATTCATATTAAGTAAATATATATAGCAAAACGTTTGTATTCAATAGCAAATAAGAGTATACAAGGGATTAATAAGAATTAGTAAGGTTTTGACAGGAATTCGCAATAATAAATTTATCAATTTGATTTACTCTAATCGAAAAGGAAGAAGTCAAAATTAACAGTAACTACATCCGGCTGTACTTGTCGAATATCTTTAATAAGGAACTACGTTTACGAGAAGAAACAGGAACTTTGGTGTCATCTTTCATAAAAATTGTGCCACCATCATGTTTATCGAAGCGAGCCATATAATACAGATTTACCATATGTGATTGGTGCGACCTGAAAAAGCCGTAATCACTAAGAAGTTCCTCATATTCTTTGAGTGTTTTTGATACCATTATTTTTTTTCTATCAGTGAGGTAGAATATGGTATAACAATCGTCTGATTCACATCTTACGATATCCTGAATATTAACAAGAAAAATACTTTCAGCGGTTTTAAGAATAATCTTTTTCACTCCATTTGAAATATTCTCTATGTTCGATAACAAGGCATTCAGTTTTAATTCTGTCTGGTCACGTTCCAACATTTTTGAAGCATTAGAAATGGCTTCAATCAGTTCTTTAGGATTTACTGGCTTTATCAGATAATCTAAAGCGCTAAATTTTATGGCTTTAATGGCAAATTGCTCATATGCCGTTATAAAAATAATTTTAAAATCTACATGGTTCAATTGTTGCAAAATATCAAAACCTGTTTCTTCTCCTAATGAAATATCCAGAATTAGGACATCAGGAATAATCTCATTTATCACTTTTATTGCTGAGTCAACATCGGAGGCTTCAGTTATTGATTTTACTTCAGGACAGTAGTTTTTAATGATATCAAGAATTCCTTCTCTTGTTTTCTTTTCATCATCTACTACAACTACTTTCATATTAGGGTTTTATTACTTTTTATAACAGCTAAATATATAAAATCTTTTGCTTTTTAACTAACTTATTACCCGTAAATTAAAGGTATATTAAATTTTACTTTTGTTCCTATAGCTTTACCGGTTTCTGATTCTAAATCAATAATTTCAAAGAATATTTTATTCCTATTTTTTCTGTTTAACTTTTCTAATCTTTTTTGTGTAACATTAATGGCAAAAGATTTGTGTTTTGATTTTTTCGATTCCAATGCTTTCTTTCGTCCTATCCCATTGTCTTCAACTTCAACCAAGAGTTTATTATCTTTCAGTTTATAGCTTACAATTAAGTTATTAGCTTCCTGCCTGTCCTTAAAGGCATGTTCCAACGCATTTTCGATGAAAGGTTGAGTTAACATTGGTGGAATCAGGATTTCGTCGGTTTCAAGATTTCCATCTACTTCAAATTGGTTAGTAAAACTATCTTCAAACCTTAGTTTCTGCATTTGCAGATAATACTTCATAGTATCAACTTCCTGCTCCAAAGTAATATATTCTTCTTTTGAATTTTCAATTACCAGGCGCATAAGTTTTGCAAAGTCAGACAAGTAAGCACTTGCTTCTATTGGTTTATTTTTGGTAATGAAATATTGTATTGCAGACAATGAATTAAATATAAAGTGCGGATTCATCTGCGATCTAAAAAGCTTTTGTTCAAGCTCCAGCGTGTTTTGCCTGCTTTTAATCCTGCTCTGCCTGAAGAATAGTGTCCCAAAAAGAAGAACAATAACAATCAAAACAACAAGGCCAAATGAATAATACCTGCTTTTAAGGATGATCATCTTTTGCATGCTGTTTTCTTCTGAAAGCATAATTACTTCTTTCTCCTTTTTCTCTGTTTCGTATTTTGTTTGTATTTCTGTGATTTGTCTGTGCTTCTCTTCTGTGAAAATCGAATCTTTGATCTCAATATATTTTCGAAAATACTCCAGTGATTTCTTATAATTATTTAATGTCGCATATACTTCAGACTTCTCAAAATAGATATCATAATAATCTGAAACTAAATTGATCTGTTTAGCTAATTGTTCACTTTGATTTAAGTATTGTAAAGCCAAAGTATATTTTTTTTGTTTTTTGGATAATCGGCCCAAAAAACGCAGATTTTTCGCCTCACTCTCGGTATCCTCTTGTTGTTGAGCTATATAAAGGGATTTTTTTATGGCATCACCAGCTTTATCTAAAAAGCCTTGTTTTTCATACGCTAGTCCCAGATTCGTATATGCCAATGATTCAAATGTTGTATATCCATTTTCTTTTGCAATTACTAAGGCTTGTTGGCAACATTGGATACTTTTCTCAAGGCTATCAAGATTTTTATAGAAATTACCTAAATTAACTAATAAACCTGTTTGCGAATAATAATCTTCTAATTGAATATAAAAGTTTAAAGCTTTTGTATTATATTTTATAGCCTTCTCAAAATTACTCATTTCGTTGTATATCACAGCTATATTACCAAAAATTCCGGCAGCAGCTTCAGCATTTCCTTTATTTTCATATATTTCAACGGTTTCTAACAGGTATTTTATGGATTCGTTATAATTGCCTTTATAAAAGTTAAGAACACCAATATTATTAAGTATATCAGCAATTTTTATACTATCATTGCATTTTTTCCAATACTCTAGTACCTGATGAAAACACTTTAAACCTTCATCTAGCTTTCCTGAGTTTGTTAAAGCATTTCCTTTACTTTGTATAAGCTTATTCAATAATCCTTCATTTTCATTATCAAGAATTGTAATACCTTTATCAAATAATTCAATTGCCTCCTTTGTATCACCTTTTAAATAATATACATTTCCAAGCTCGAGGTATGACCGAGATACTGTATGATTATCATCTTCAATTAATGCAAGCTGTAATGCTTGTTTCGCATACATTCCTGCAGTGTTAAGCGATTTTGTTCTGTAAATTTTAGAAAGTTGGATTAAAAGAAATATTTTCTCTTCACCTGATACCTTATTCAATGCATTTTGAAGGCTGTCAATTTTGTTGGCATATAATGAAATTGATCCTAAAAATAAAACGAAGATTAGAAATATACATTTTTTCATATGAAAGGAAATAAGTTCAATATTTGTTATTCTTATATATAATTCCCCTTAACTAGAGTAATATCCAATTCAAAAAATAATATCTCTACAGTTCTATTCTTCTCAGTTTTTAATTTATTATTTATTATAAAGATATGAATTTATGATATTTTTTGCAAAAAGCATATTGACATGTTTATTACCAAGTCTCCACAAAAGATGATAATGTTTCGGGATATTTAAAATTAAACTTTTTCGAAATGTAACAAGAAGAAAAACCTGTTTTATACTATATTTCTTTTTTAGGATAATCCGTAATATGTCTAATATCTTGATATAGAGGTTTTAATTGTTTATACATCTTCATATAAACCTTATCAAATAATTTTTTATAAATATCCCGGTTCTCAGGTATTGGATAATATATTTCTCCTACTCTGCACATATTATTAATTGCTGTCTGGAAATCAGGATAAAGTTTTAAACCTACAACACAATTTATTGCAGCACCCAAAGCCGAAGTTTCATAAGTATGAGGCTTTTCTACGGGCATATCGAAAATATCGGCTGTCATTTGCATGGCATTATCGCTTTGTGAACCGCCACCGGATACACGTAATTTTTCAATTTTAACACCTGTGCGTTTTTCAGTACGTATTGCTCCTTCTCTTAACGCATATGTAAGACCTTCAAGAATAGAACGGTATAAATGAGCGCGGGTGTGAACATCACCAAAACCAATTACTGCTCCTTTTGCTTCAATACCGGGTATTTTAACTCCCGGCGACCAGTATGGTTGCAGAGTTAATCCCATAGATCCGGGAGGAATATCTTTAATCATTTCATCGAAGAGTTCTTCAGGTGTTTTACCTGTTTTTTTGGCCAGCTCAACTTCTTTATGACCAAACTCGTTCTTAAACCAGTTTATCATCCAGTATCCACGGTAAATCATTACTTCAGTATTGTAATGATCGGGAACTGCACTTGGATACGAAGGAAAAAACTTAATAACTTCAACATATTTATTATTGACAGTTTCTATTGTAGCTGTTGTTCCATAACTTAAACAGGCTATTTCAGGAGTAATACATCCGGAACCCAGAACTTCGCATGCTTTATCGGCTGCTGCAGCTATTACCGGTAAACCCGCAGGTAAGCCTGTTTGTTTTGCAGCATCTTCAGTAATGTTCCCTAAAAGTTCGGAGGGCTTAACCAGACAGGCAAGTTTTTCGCGTTTAATAGGGAAAAGCTTTGAATTTATCGCTCCTGGTTTTGACCACTGTTGTTTCTTATAATCGAAAGGCATAAAACCAACTGTACTGCCTACTGAATCAATGAATTTACCTACAAGACGATAATGGAAAAAAGCGGAAAGAAAAACATGTTTATGAGTTTTTTTCCATATTTCAGGTTGATTTTGACGAATCCAGTTCGACTCTCCATCTTTAATTGCATGAGCTAAAGACTCATACATATTAATCATTTGTAATCCCTTTTTTACAATTCCCTTCGGCCAGCCATCAACTTTTGCTTTTCGTTGATCAAGCCATATAATAGCCGGTCGCAATGGTTTTCCATCTTTATCTAAATTAACAACAGTTCCACGTTGAGTTGTGATTGATAATCCTTTGATTTTGGAAATATCAACTGAAGTATTTTTCATCAATCGTTGAGAAGTTTCACAGAGTTTATTCCACAGATACTCTGGATCCTGTTCAGCATATCCTGGTTGTTCAGAAAAATATGGTTCTACCTGTGTTCGTTCAATTTCACAAATATTGCCTTGTAAATCAACAATTACTGCACGTATTGATTGTGTGCCGGCATCTATTACTACAACGTATTGTTTATCAGGACTCATTTCAGTAGATATTTTTGGGCTAAAGCCCTATTTTAAACAATCATGATTTTAAACCTAGCGTATTCCCCGGATTCATTATTCCGTTTGGATCTAAATGATCTTTTATTGCCTGCATTAAATTCAAACTTTCTTTTCCAAGTTCATTTTCCATCCAGGGTGCCAATATCCTTCCAACTCCATGATGATGAGACAATGAACCCTTATTTGCCTGAATTGTTTCAATTATGCCTTTATGATATTCAATATATTCGTTCAACTCATCACCCTTTTTCATAGGACTTAAAAATGTAAAATACAGGTTTGCTCCATTTTCGTAAACATGTGAAATATGAACCATTGTAACTATTTTTTCGCGAGTTTTTAAATATTTTCTTACTTCACTCCATAATGGTATAAGGTTATCCCACATAACAGCAGTTTCCAGTGTGTCTGTCATAATACCCAAATCCATTAATGGATCGCGTAAATAAGCGCTTGAATATCTTTGTTCCAACCATTTTTTTGTTGGTGAAACTCCTAAAGAAAACGCTTTATACTTTTTCGAAATCTTTTTTATTGAAGATATTACCTGGTTAGTATAGGATTTATTTCCTTCTACAGCAACAAACATCAAACAACGTTCAGGCGATTTATAACCCAATACATTTAAGAATTTATCAGCAAAAGTATCATCGAAATTTTTGGTCTTAAAAGCAATTTCAGTTTCTTCAGGATCGGATATACGGAATAAATGCGGAACTCCTATCCCACTCTGCATTACAGTTCGCATTGCATTAACTGCTGATTCAAAATTTTTAAAAATGAATGAAGTATATCTGGTATTTTCAGGTCTGTATTTACGAATTTTCATAGTAACCTGAGTTATAATACCCAAAGTTCCTTCAGACCCAATGAATGTTTGATGTATATCCCATCCTTGTGCACTGGCCGGGTAAGTTTTAGTTTCAATTATACCCGAAGGAGTAATTACTTTCATGGATAAAATCATATTTTCAATTTTACCATAACCTGTAGAAGCCTGCCCTGCTCCTTTTGCTGCTACCCAACCACCAACAGTTGAATACTCGAATGATTGCGGGAAATGACCACAAGAATATTTTGCACCATAATTATTTAAATATGTTTCAAAATCTGGTCCGAACATGCCGGATTGTACTGTTACTGTAGAATTTATTTCATTAACATCCAGTACTTTATTAAAATGTTTTGTTAAATCCAGGCTTATTCCACCTTTTGGTGTTTCTACTCCACGTGTAACTGACGACTGACCACCAAAAGGAGTTACAGCTATCCTGTTTTTATTACATATATTCAGTATCTTAACAATATCATCTTCTGATCGTGGATAAATAACTGCATCAGGAGGTGTTGATACTTCAGCTTTTCTGAGTTTTAACAATTCGTAATAAGATTTACCAAAAGCATGACTCGCCCTGGAAAAATCATCTGTTTTAATGTTTTCTTTTCCAACAATTTCAACAAGCTGATTAAAAACTTCCTTATTTAATTGACTTTGAGGTTCAAGTTTTACTGCCTGATTCCCGTATAAATGTTTTTGTTCTAATTCAGAATCTGAAAATCTGAATTTTTCTTTAATTACATTTATAGTTCCCTTATCAATTGTAGTTTCTCGTTTATCGCCCCATTTGAAAATATCTCTATAAGTGTTCATTTGTTTCAAGTTTCAAGTTTTGAAATTATCTACTAAAATTATAAAATTGTAACTAATCAGTATAGTTAATATTATAGAGCAAACACATTTACTCATTTTTATAATGATACTTAAACTATAATGCTTTGAGAACCTTTGTGTGTACTTTGCGTGCCTTTGTGGTTTATTTTTTTTACCACAAAGTAACACTAAGGTTTCTCACAAAGGCACACGAAGATTAGATTAAATAATATTTTTATCAAAAATTTAGTGATTCACTGATATGTTGAATATTACAAATATATATCATACACTGATTAATCACTAAAAAATAATTTTTAGAAATGCCCTTAATATTATTCCGGCAAGTTAAAAATCCCCATTACTTTATCTATTTCTTGTTGAGTTTTTTTAACATCCCAATTTAAATATTCTTTAGCTTTTTCAACAACTTTATTGAATGTTTTATCTCCGGGATAACCTAATGTACCAATCCCTGTTCTGCGGAATAATATATCAGATAATGTATATGCCATTTCCTTTTTAATAACATAAACCACCTCGGCAAGAATTTCTCCATCCTCTGTTATTACTTCCATAAGGGGCTTATCATACATAGCTAAACGAAATATTGTATGACACTGTAATCCGTAATTTCGTCCAACATAATTGATTGTAGCTTCCGGAAATTGTGGATATCTTAAAACAAGTTGTTTTATAAAACTTTCCATATTTCTAATATCGGAATCCACTAAATATTTCTTGTGAGTTATTGATTTTCCCAAATTTCTTTTTAGCTTTTTAGATACTTTTCTCATAACATGGTCTGCCAGTTTCCTGCTGGTTGTATATTTCCCACCTTCTACTGTCAATAATCCATCAAGTCCTTCTTTTGCATTATCAAAGATTTCATATTTACGTGATGATTCATACGAACCTTCAGTCTGATCATCTACAAGAGGGCGCATACCTCCATAAGCAAACTGCACAT
>DAOWML010000088.1 GCA_030643125.1 Bacteroidales bacterium | reverse complement strand
GGTGAAAGAAGTGTAGTCTTCAGTGCCATTAGTCCCAATAGTGTAGGTTCCATTTAATTGTCCGAATAAGTTTCCCGACAATAAAAGAGCACTGCATAAGAAAAACAGATTTAGTTTTCTTAATTTCAAAAATTTGTAAATTTTTTTCATAAGGATAGATTTTTAGTTAGTAACTGTTTTTATAGCATTTTACAATATCAAATAATGCACAATACAAGTTTAAAGTATCTAAGTATGAAATATAAGCGGAAAGTTCCTGTTTTAAACAGGCATTTTACCTGTTTTTGAAGTAAGCTAAATCCGCAAGCCGTATTAAAACAGACGGGTTAACCCGTCTGTTAGTCAAAACGTATTGCAAACAATGCTTTTTAATTACCTAAGTAGCAAGAAGTTATTTGACCACAATTAAATTATTTATACTTTTTAAATTAGTCTCATATATTGAAGATAACCAACTCGATTTAATATATGAGACATAACTAAATTTCAACCAATCCCTTTTTAATTGAATAAACCAGTAAATCAACTATATTTTTCGATCCTGTTTTTATAATAAGATTGCTCTTATGTCCGTCGACAGTACGTTTACTAATAAAAAGCTTGTCGGCTATTTCCTGATTGGTTAATCCTTGCGATACAAGTTGCAATACTTCCATTTCGCGGTTTGTAATCTGCAAATCATCGTCTTCTTTTTTATTATTGTTGAAATATTTTTTAGTAAAAAGTACAAGCAACTCTTCTGAATAGTAATTGCCTCCATTACAAACTACTTCAATAGCATGTGTAAGTATTTTTCGGGTTACGTTCTTTAATAAAAAACCACTTGCTCCTGCCCTAATCATTTCCTGTAAATATTCTTCATCTCCAAACATTGATAAAGCAATAATTTTAATACCTGGTTTAATCTCAAGTGCTCTTTGTGTTGCCTCTATACCATCCATTACTGGCATTTTAATATCCATTAATACAATATCTGTATCGGTATGTTTTAATACTGCAATAAATTCGCTTCCATTTGAAGCCTCTCCTACAATCTGAAAATTTTCAACTTTGTTTAAAATTGTTCTTAAACCATTCCTGAATATTACATGATCATCAACTATAAAAACCTTCAATTTATCAGACATTCCTGTTAGTTTAATTCATATAAATTTTTTATTCCAATCTTTATTTCGGTTTTGAAACCCTGATTTTCTAATGATTTAAATTCAACCTTCCCTTTAAGAGAACCAACCCTTGAAATAACATTTCTTAAACCAATTCCATGTCCATCTTTTAAAACTTTTTCAAGGTTAAATCCAATACCATTATCAGAATATTCAACATTTAGTATTTTACTCACATTTTTGAATTCTATTCTGATCTGATCCGCACCACTGTGTTTAATTGTGTTATTAATAAGTTCGGTAATTATACGGTAAATCATAACTTGCTGCCATAATCCATATTTCTCTGTATCGACATGTTTAAAAATAATTTCAGGCATACTATTTATACAAACTCTGTTTGCAAAAACCTGTAAAGATTTATTTAATCCATCTTTTTCAATATTTTGCGGCATTAAATTATGTGATAAATTCCGTGCTGAACAAATTGCTTCGTCAATAATCTTATCAGATTCATCAAGTAATTCCTTATCAGATGAATTGCCATTTGCAACTTCAATTTCGTTAATATACAACTTAACTGTTGAGAGTAAAGGTCCAATGCCATCATGTAGTTCCTCGGCTATTCTTTTTCGTTCTTTATCTTCGGTTTCCATTGTATTTTTCAGAAGAGTTTTTTCTTCTTTCTTCTTTTGTCTTGAGCGATATAATGCGAATATAAAAACAAATGAAATTAGTGAACCTAATAAACTAACACTCCAGATTATTCTGTTTTTCTTATTTTTCAGTTCCTGAATATTTTTTTCTTGTTGCAATTTAAAAATCTTCTGCTCCTTTTTTGATGTTTCATATTTTGTTTGCATTTCTGCAATCTGACGACTGCTTTCCTGATTATAAATAGTGTCTTTATATTGAGTATAAGTTTTGAAATTAATTAGTGATTTTTTATTATCACCCTGTACAGAATCAATTTTTGATAATAATAAAAAGGATTTTTGAAGAATATCAAGAATATTTAAAGACCTGCTTAACTTAATGCTTTCTTCGAGATTGTGTTGTGCTTTATTCCATTCTCCTTTTAAAAAATACAAATTTGCCAGATCATATTTAACATAAGCTAAGCCTTCATTATTGCCAATAGATTTCTGAATTTGAATGGTTTTGTTATACATATCCAAAGCCTTTTGCCATTGCTTCGTTAATGAATACAATTCGCCTAAATGATTATAAACATAAGCAATAGCATCCTGATCTTGCATTTCCGTGTATAGTTCAAGACTATTATTAAGATGTGATTCAGATTCGGGAAAATTACCTATGGTTTTATTTATTATTCCAATATTTGATAAGGAATTGGCAATTCCGTATATATCATCAGATTCCCTTTGTAATATCAGGGCTTTATTATAATATTCCAGAGCTTTTGTGTTCTGATGTAGCTCAGCATAAACTTGTCCTATATTAGTAAAAGCTCCTGCTATTTTTATTTTATCATTAATTGACTCAAATTGCTCAAGAGCCTTTAGATAATATTCCAGAGCCTTATCAAGATCATTCTGAGCATAATATATTATTCCTATATTAAGCAATACGCCACCAACTTCTCTGATGTCTCCTAATTTTGTCTGAATGGTTATTGCTTCATTGTAACAATCAATAGCTTTTGAATATTCACCCATTCGTTTATACAAAACGCCTGTATTATTGATTGTTATAGCAGCACCACTCAAATCATCGCTTTGTTTAAATTTTTCTATTGCTGCATCATAATAATGAAGTACACTATCGTAGTTTGCTTTATAAAAATGTGTTACTCCAATATACGATAATGCTTTTGCCTCTCCGTTTATGTAATCAATTTGCCGGGCTAAATCAAGAGCTTTTTTACTGTATTTATATATTGAATCTGTTGAATAACGCCAGTTTACTTTTGCTATTGCAAGATATATATCTGCTTTTTGTTGATCATTAGCAGAATTAAGTTTTTTAAAAAGACTATCGGCTACAGGTTGTGATATTAAAATAGTAGAAGTAAAACAAACATAAAACAGGGTAAGAATGAATTTCATTTTTTCTTTCTAAAGTACAAAAACCAAACATAAAATCCAACTCTCTAAATAACAATGAAAAACAACGGAATTATTTTTAAATAAAAAAAAGTACTAACACAATTTTTATCTTATTAATTTTAGAACTATTTATATTAAATAATTTAATTTCGAACTTTATTATTGATTAACAAGCCAATATTATGTTTACAAAAGCAATCGTAAGAAAACCTGCTCATACTTATGCAAATGGAATTTCAACATCGAACTTAGGAAAACCGGATTATAACTTAGCGCTAAAACAACATGATGCTTATTGCGAAGCATTAATAAAATGTGGACTAGAATTAATTATTCTTGATGCCGATCCCAAGTTCCCTGACTCATGTTTTGTTGAAGATACAGCTGTGGTTACAAAAGATTTTGGAATTATAACCCGCCCGGGAGATAAAAGACGATTGGGCGAAGAACTTGCCATTAAGAAAGTTTTAGAACCATTACTAAAACTTCACTTTATTGAAGAGCCAGGCACTCTCGATGGTGGTGATATTATGCAAGCTAACAATCATTTTTATATTGGTTTATCCGATCGTACTAATTTGCAGGGGTCAAATCAATTAAGCACTATCTTGAAAAAATTCGATTATGAGATTTCTGCAATTCCTATTTGCAATATGTTACATTTTAAAACGGGAATAAACTATTTAGGCGACCATAATATTCTTATTCAAAAGTCATTTTATTATTTACCCGACTTTGAAGATTACAATAAAATCGTAGTTGAAAACAATGAAGCTTACGCAGCAAATTCATTGCGAGTTAATGATTTTGTTATTGTTCCTAAAGGATTTCCTAAAACAAAATCTAATATCGAAAAATTGGGTTATAAAATTATTGAATTAGAAATGTCAGAATTCCAAAAAATGGATGGTGGATTAAGTTGCTTATCACTCAGATTTTAATTCCTAACGATTCAACTCATCAATTCTATCAACTAAAATAAACTTGGAAAAATCGGAGGTTTTATACAAAGAAAAACTTTCCATTTTTCTTTTTTCAAGCTTATCAACAAAATAAAATTCTTCATCAATAATTTTGGCATCGAAGAATTTGCCTCTGAACTCATATTTTGGAAACAAACTGTTCCCAAGCAATTCATAAATATTTTGCTTTGTAATAACCAAAACTTTCCCTTTATAGTCTAAAAATTGATTTGGGTATTCTTCAGTCGATATTTGATTTCCTTTATAATTTATGTGTTTACTTTCCGAATTGTAATAAATTAATTCTTCGTTACCAACAAATGAATAAACGAAAGAACCATTTAGTGTATCAACATGATAATTATTCAAATTTATATGTATGATGTTTTCAGAATTATAAAAAACCAGATTATTACCTTTTTCCGAAATTTTCAGATTTATTATTCGATCTGATAAAATGCTTGCTAAAAGTTTTCCTTCAGAATTATAATGTTTTATGTAATCTTTTTCTTTATCTACAATCTCTAAACTGGTAATAAAACCATTTGGGATATCGTAATAGGTGTTTCCTTCAAACACGAAAGAGTCTTTAATAACCTTGAAAATACCATTAATTTTTTCGATCTCATGATCGGGCATCTGCGGTATTTCATCAATCTTTATTTTACCTATCTTATTTAGTTTTTGAGAAATACCTGATAAGGATATTAATATTAAAAGCAAGCTGAACATTAAATTTCTCATAGTTGTAAATTATCGAATTTCGGGCAATTATAACAAAATATGTTTAATCTGCAATAAATTATTATTTTTTAAAACTTAAAAATTTAAAGCGTACCAAACCAATTTTTTGAAAGAAAAACTGGAATGACGTTTTTAAAACACCATAACCATATTGTATGCTATTTCGAAGGTTTATTGAAGATGAATCATCAGCATACTTTGTAGGACAAGTTATCTCTGCTATTTCAAATCCTGCATAATGAATCTGCGCCAAAACCTGGTTATCAAAAACAAAGTCGTTGGAGTTTTCAGAATAATTTATGCTTTCTAATACTTCCCTGCTATAAGCCCTGAATCCGGTATGATACTCCGACAGTTTTGCTCCCATTAAAACATTCTGAATAAATGTTAAAATCCTGTTAAATATATACTTATAAATAGGCATTCCTCCTTTTATAGCACCTTTCCCCAAAATTCTTGACCCCAGAACAACCGGATAAATATCATTTGCAATAAGTGAAACCATGGATGGTATTAACTTTGGAGTATATTGATAATCAGGATGAAGCATTACGATTATATCAGCACCCAATTTTAAAGCCTCGTTATAACATGTTTTTTGATTTGCACCGTAACCCTGATTCTCATCGTGCAGAATAATATGTTTTAGCCCTAAATCCTTTGCCTTTTGTACTGTTTTATCATCACTCTTATCATCCACAAGAATTACCTTATCAACTATATCGAAAGGAATTTCCTGATAGGTTTGTTCCAGTGTTTTTTCCGCATTAAATGCAGGCAACACAACAACTATTTTTTTTTCACCTATCATTTATTAAACAATTCCGGATTTAACTTTTGGGCTTTCATAAAACATTGCCGGGCTTTATCCTGTTTCCCCATATTCTTATAAAGATAACCAAGATTTACCAAAGCAGATGCATTTTTCGAGTCAAAATCCATATTAAAAGTTGATTCCATTACCGTAAATGCTTCCTGATAATTTCTAAGATTTGCGTAAGTCATTGCCAAATTAATTTTCAAAACCGGATCTTTAGGATCTAATTCAACTGCTTTAGATAATACACCTGCCGACTTTTCAAATTCCCGAGCCATTCCATAAGCCACACCCAAATCTTTAAAAACTGCAATATTATTGGGATTTATTTTAGCTGCTTTTCCCAGGTATTGGATTGAAATATTCAGCTTGTTTTTATAACGGCCATAAATTCGCCCTAAATAATAGTTAACATGAAAATTATTCGGATTAAACTTTTCAAGTTGATGTAATATATTAATGTTTTTATCTGCCTTTTCAGGTTTATCGAACACTTTATTGATTTTTGTTTCGAATATATTTGAATAAACCTGCTCATATCGTGGATTTATCTTTAATATCAAATCGTAGTATTTATATGTACTATCCAGATTATGATATCGTTCCCACTGAGCATTTCCTAAAAGTAATAATGCATCATTATATTCCGGGTGAATATTTATTGCCCTTTTTAAATAGGTGATCGCTTTATCTAAATATTCTAGCTTCAATTCACTATTCCCGGGCTTTATGGCTTCTTCAATCAATTTGCCTCCCGCTGATGTATTGCTTTTTGCACTATTTTCTGATATTTTAACATCATTTGTAAATAGAGTAAAATCGTTTTTCCAGACTTGATTCCGACTAATTGTTTTAATTGAATAAAGAGCCAGAATCACTACAATAATAATCGATATATAAGTTGATTTTTTTATCCAAACGGGCAATTTATTTGAAACTAAATAAGCCAGAATAATAATAAATCCGATAGATGCAGCATAAACAAATCGTTCGTTCATAAATACACCTATAGGGAATAAAATGTTTGACATTGGCGAAAGTGCAATCAGGTAAAAAAGTATTCCGAATGATACGATGCTTTTTTTCTTCAAACTAATTAAGGCATAAATACCTATTCCTGTGTAAACTATGAAAGCTATAATTGCCCATATATTACTCCAGTTCATTATTGGAATATGATACGGATAATAATCGTAGGTTAAGGGATGTGGAAAAATCAATAACTTAATATACAATAATAATGTATGAAAAATTGTAGCATACTTCTCTGAAATTGTCATTCCAAGAAACGAATTATTCATTAATTCCTGACTTGGAGCAAAAGACATTCCTCCAATAACTTTTCCTCTAACATAAAAATAAATTACGGATGCTATGAATAATGGAATAACAGATATAATGATATGTTTTGTTTTCTTTTCTTTTTCGATAAAGAAATAAATACATAAAGGAATTATTGCAAGAAATGTTATTGCAACTTCTTTTGAAAACAATGCAAATAAGAAAGTCACAAAACTTAATAAAATAAAATACAACTTTTGTTTGTCGATATATTTTATGGCAAACAGTGTAGCCAATAAAGCTCCCAATAAAGATAATATTTCGTCGCGACCTTTGATGTTAGCAACTACTTCGGTATGAATCGGATGAGCAAGAAATAATAAGCTGGCAACAAAAGGTAAGGACAAATACCATTTATCAGATTTATAGTTTGAAAACAATCTTTCGAGTAAAATAAATAGAATTAAGGCTGTTAATGCATAAAGTAAAACATTCAAAAAATGACTTACAAAAAGTAAAAGGCTTCTTTTTGATTGCATCCTTTCAAGGTTTGAAAGAATTATTGTTTTTTCCTGATCAGTTAAAGCCTTTTCATTATTCAATATGCTTTCCTGTTGTTGAATTCGTAATTTTATATTCTCGGTATGAATTGTTCGTGATAAATCTTTTAATAGTTTTTGCGATGGTAAAATATATTTGGGATTCGCATTTTTGTTCATCCTTTTCTCTAAAGTTAATTTATTAACTCCGTCGAAAGGTGTTCCCATAACCAGTTGCCACTCGATTGTAAATGTTACCATTGATAATGGACGATATCTGCCACCGGCAACAAGTTTTTTATCTTTCTGATTAAAAAAACCACTAAAAAATTCTTCAGAAAATAAATCGTCAATACCTTCAAATCCACTTAAAGTATATTCATTTTCGGT
>DAOWML010000240.1 GCA_030643125.1 Bacteroidales bacterium | reverse complement strand
CTTTAGGATTTTTATTAATATCTCCTATTTCAAAACTTTATATAGCTCCTGCTATTGTTAATAAGCTTCCTCATACTATGAAGTTTAAAAACTACTTACCTGATTATTTCGGTTATGCTGGAGCTGTACTTATTGTTCTGTTAATCATACTTGTTTGGTATGTATTTGTTAAATGGAACGAACGCACAGGAAAATTCAGTGCTTTTTAAGCTGTAATTACTTATTGAAACTTAAGATATGAAAAATATAAAATTCAATATATCGATTTTAGCACTGCTTATCTTCTTGCTTTCTGCTTGCACTGCAATTTATGAAGATGGTAAAGAATTAGCAAGTGTTGTTAAATCTGAAATAAATGAAATAAGCGTTGATACATTAAAATCAATGATTGATAATGGAGAAGAATTCCTTTTATTGGATATTAGACAACCTGCCGAATATGAAGCGGGTAATATCCCCGGATCATTCTCTATTCCACGTGGTGAATTGGAATTCTTTATTCTTGATGAATATTATTGGGAAGAACAATTCATGTACACTCCTCTAAAAACTGACAAAATAATTGTGTATTGTAAGTCTGGAGCCAGAGGCACACTTGCAACACAAGCACTTAAAAAATTAGGTTTCGAAAATGTTTCCAACCTTCAAGAAGGATGGATTGGCTTTGCTGGAGAAAATCCCGTAGTAACAAAACAACCAGAGTCAGGTGGTTGTGGTGGATGATGAAATTTTTACTAACCAAAATTTATATAATTATGAAAAAGTTTTTAAGATTCGCAATTTTATTTTTATTGATTCCTGCATTTGTTTTAACATCTTGTAAAGATGATGACGATGATCCGGTACCGGAACGTGAAACAGATGTGGAATTTCAACTTCTAAAAGATCATTTAGTTGCTAACAACTTAGATTTAGATGATATTTTAGATGGTTGGATTACAACAGCGGCAACAGTAGATGCTGACTTAGCTAATTATTATGTTATTGACATCCGTCAAGCTGATGCATATGATGCAGGTCATATTACTGGAGCAGTTAATTCAACCCTTGCAAATATATTAACAGCTGCAGAAGGTGCTGGAACAAAAACAATAATTGTTGCTTGTTATAGCGGGCAAACTGCAGGTCATGCTGTTGCTGCATTAAGACTTAGTGGTTATCCTACTGCAAAAGTATTAAAGTGGGGAATGAGTGGATGGCATACTACATTAGACTCATGGACCGGAGCTTGTAAAACACTTGGTCATGCTAACTGGATTGCTTCACCTGGTTCTATTGTTGAACACACAACAGAATATAACGATCCTGATATTACAGAAACAGGTAACGGTGCAACTATTTTAGCAGCAAGAGTTACTTCGTTATTAAGCGGTAGTTTAAGAGGTGTAACAGGCGAAACTGTGCTAGGTGCTCCCGGATCATATTTCATTAACAATTACTGGGAAGCAACCGATGTTGCTGCTTATGGAAATATTTCAGGTGCATATAGAATTAAGCCTTTAACATTAGCTGGCGAAGAATACATATACTTAGATCCATCTAAAGATGTTGTTACCTATTGCTGGACAGGCCAAACTTCTTCTGTTATTACTGCCTATTTATATGTTTTAGGTTATAATTCTCATAGTTTAAAGAATGGATCAAACAGTATGATTTATGATGATCTTACTTCACATAAGTGGGATGCAACTGCAATCACTGATTTACCCTTAGTACCGTAAAATAAAAAGATGAGTGGTAAATATTATACCGCTCATCTTTCTTTATTAAATTAATTCTTTAAATACAATTACAATGATTAAAAAATCTATTTCAATACTAGCTCTTTCAATGCTGATTATATTGACATCTGTAAATGTAATTTCTGCTCAAGGATGTATGGAAGCATCATCTGATGAGGGAGTAAGCATAAAAGGTTATATTCAGCCACAATGGGAATATTGGCAAACAACAGATGGAGCAGATGCAAACAGTTTTACGTTTAATCGTGCCAGAATAGCAGCATTAGGAAACATACCTTATGATATAAGTTATTTCTTTATGATCGATTTCTCTAAATTCAAATCCGGTTCGCCATGGATACTAGACGCATTTGTATCATATACCAGATATGATTGGGCTAAAGTAACTTTCGGACAATTTAAATCTCCGATAAGTTTAGAACAAAACACTCCTTGTCAGTCTCTACATACTATTTATCGTTCAAAGGTTGTTGACGAATTAGCCGGCCCGCAACGAGATTTAGGGGCAATGCTATTTGGTGGAACAGCCGATTCAAAATTGCATTATTATTTAGCTTTAATGAATGATTATCAAAAAAACTACGAAGATGATAATAAACATAAAAGCTTAAAAGGTAGAGTAACTTACTCTCCTTTAGATTTTCTTCAAATTGGCGGAAGTTTTGGCTATGGACAAACTCAAAACGACAGTGATGTTGATAGTTTAATGAATATAAAACAAAGGTTTGGTGGAGAATTACAACTCACATTTGGAAATTTCTTATTCCAGAGTGAATATATATGGGCAGATGATTCAGGACCATATACAACCGGTGGTGGTTGCGATGGAGCACCTATTGAACACCACACTGGCGGTGTAACACGCTGTGGTTTCTTTGCTCAGGCCATGTATAATACTTCTTGGAATTTACAACCAGTTTTCAAATTCGAATCATACGATGCTGATAATTCTATTGATGACAATTCTGAAACAATTATGACTTTTGGTTTAAATTATTTCTTAAACGACTGGACCAGAGTACAATTAAATTACAGATACAAAGCAGAACAAGCATTGGAAATTCCAAACGATCAGGTTGTTTTACAAGTTCAAGTTAAATTTTAATAAAAATTAAAATTATGAAATTTAAAAACATATTATTTAGCTTTTTATTATTAACCATTTTTACTAACCTTTCATTGGCTCAGGATTTAATTTCTGCAGCAGAGGCAAAAAAATTGATTAACAATAAAAGCGCACTTATTGTTTCTACAAGAAGTGCTGAAGATTATGCAAAAGTGCATATCAGAAATGCTGTTAACGTTAGTATAGATGCTTTAGCAAGCACTACAGACCCAAAAGGTATTCTAAAATCTCCTACAGAACTCGCAAAGATTTTAGGCGAAAAAGGAATTGATCCTGCGAAGAAAATAATTATTTATGACACAGGATCAAATAAAGGTGCAGGAAGATTATACTGGATTCTTAAATATTTAGGATTTAACGATGTTAAAGTTCTTGATGGCCATATGCAGGCATGGAGAACCGCCAGAGGTCCGGTTACAAATGCAGCTACAAAAGTTGCTGCTGCTACTTTTACACCTAAAGTAAATTCTAAAATCTTTGCTGATAAAGCTTATGTAAAATCAAAATTAAATTCAGCAGTTATTGTTGACGTTAGAGACGACACAGAATGGGGCGAAGGCCATATTAACGGTGCTAAGCATCTTGAATATAAAGTTGTTCTTGCCGATGCTGGAAAATTAAAATCAAAAGCTGATCTGGCAACATTATTCAATAATGCAGGTATCACAAAAAACAAGGAAGTTATTCTTTACTGTGCTACAAGTGTTAGAGCAGGCATTATTTATCTTGCATTAACATCAATTTTAGAATATCCAAATGTTAAAGTGTACGATGGTGCTTATAACGAATGGAAATTAAACTAATTTAATTATGAAACTCATAAAATTTATTGTTCCTGCTTTATTATCTGTTACAATGCTGTTGAGTTGTGTGAAAAAAGATAATACTGTATATGAAAGTACCGAAGAAATGGTTACTGCTGCTAAAGCAGAAGTTAATACTATGAGCATGGAAGAATTAAAAGCTTTAATTGATAATCATACAGAAATACAAATAATTGATTGTCGTGAAGATTATGATTTTATGCTTGGGCACGTTTCAGAATCTATTCATATTCCAAGAGGACTTCTTGAATTTTCGAGCAAACTTTCAAACAGGAGGATTAAAACTTTAGTAATTGGTAATGAAGTGGGTAGCGGAGCATTAGCTGTTCAGTCATTAAAGTTATTAAAATATTCCGACTGCTACATGCTTGATTTCAGTTGGTTCGATTGGGAAGCTACTTATCCCGAATTAGTTGAACAAGGAATGGGAGAAACAGCACCTGCGCCTGTAAAAAAAGAATCATCAGGTGGTGGTTGTGGAGGTTAATCTTTAATCTATAAAAAAATACGAATATGGCAAAAATGACAATGGGCTTAAGCACATCAAGCATTGATAAACTTATTAGTGCAGGTGTAATACTTAGTGGTGCT
>DAOWML010000325.1 GCA_030643125.1 Bacteroidales bacterium | reverse complement strand
TTAGTACCCATGTCGATAATTGCGATTCTCATAATAACAAAATTTAAAATAAAAAAACTATCTGCTAAGTAAACAGATAGTTTTGAGAAAATAAAGCGTTTAATAGAAATCTTTTATTTTGATTAACGAAAAAAGATTAATAAATTCTAAATGAATATTAGTTATATAGCCATGATAAATAATCAACTTATGTTATTCCGGGCTTGACCCGGAACCGAGCTTTAGCGAGCTCAACGAAGTTAATCTATGCTGAAGAATTAGATTCCTGCATTCGCAGGAATGACAAAGGTTTATATTAGCCTAGTTAAGGCTATACAATAAATAATACTATTAAGACTTATATCGTAACCATTTCCACAACTCTTTGTAATTTACTTTTTTACCATACATAAGAATTCCTGTACGATAAATTTTACCTGCAAACCATGTTGAGCCAATAAATGTTAAAATCAATAATCCCATTGATAATGCGAGTTCCCAATATGGAACGCCAAAAGGAATACGAACCATCATTACAATTGGAGAAGTAAATGGTATTATTGAAAACCAGAATGCTACAGAGCTTTCAGGATTTTGTACGACATTCATCATTACAAAAATACCCAGAATTAAAGGTATTGTAATCGGAAGCATAAATTGTTGTGTGTCTGTTTCATTATCAACGGCAGAGCCTATGGCTGCAAATAAAGATCCATACAATAAATATCCACCTAAAAAGAAGAAGATAAACGAGCCAAATATTAAACCGAAATCTATTGATTTGGCGGAATTAAGTATACTTGTAAACTTGTCCATGTTTTGTGGATCGATTGTTTCAACCTGAGGTATATTTTGTTGTTCTAATAGATCCTGAACTACAACTTCCTGCGCATTTTGTGTTCCTAATTCAGGGAAAAACACTGTCTTAACTCCCGTTATAATGATAAAAGTAAGTAATATCCATAGTAAGAATTGTGTTAAACCAACCAGTGCAATCCCAATAATTTTCCCCATCATTAATTGGAATGGCCTTGCTGATGAAATAATAATTTCAACTATTCTGCTTGTTTTTTCTTCAATAACTCCACGCATTACCTGTGCACCAAACATGAAAATGAAAAAATAAATTAAAAAGCCGCTGGCATAACCTACAACCATGGCTATTTCAGTTGAGCTTTCCTTTTCTTCGCCATCATCGGTCCACTGAATTGTACGTATTGAAACATCTGATTTAATTGATTTCAATACCTCTTCATCGATACCATGAGACCGCAGTTTTTTATTTTGCAACTCTTTTTCCATAGCATTTGCTATATGCGATTTTACCGAAAAACTTGGTTGCTTTTTTGAATATAAATGAACGGCACTCGGCTCGTAAGTGATGTTTGGAAGTATTTGTAAAACTGCATAATAATCTAACTCAGAAAAATCAGCTTTTAATTCTTCGAGTTTTTTATTCTCCAGATATTCGAACTTAATATAATCTGTATCGGCAATCTTATTTAAAAAAAAACCAGAATTATCGATAACAGCTATGTTCTTTACGTCGGTATCTTTCATTGATGCCAGCCATGCAGGAACAATCATCATTGCAGCAAAAAGAACCGGGCCAAGAATTGTCATTACAATAAATGATTTCTTTTTTACTCTTGTCAAATATTCTCGGGATATAATTAATTTGATTTTATTCATTGGTATATTAATTTTTGTATTCGTTTACTACTTTAATAAAAATATCGTTCATGCTGGGAATAAGCTCTTTGAATGATATAATTTCAACAGCAGGAATAATTAATGAAAGCAATTCGTTTTCATTTGTTTGATGTAGTAATTTTACACGAACCGCATTATGTCCGTCAACTTTCGTTTTATCAATAATCTCATAATACTTATTAAGTGATTTCTCAAGTTTTTCTACTTCTCCGTTAAAAGAGACTTCATAAGTATTTGATTTGTATTTTTTTCGAATATCGTCAATATGTCCTTCTAAAATGTTTCGTGATTGATTTATTAAAGTAATGTGATCACACAATTCTTCAACTGATGCCATGTTATGAGTAGAAAATATTATGGTTGCACCCTTTTTTTGCAGGCCAATAATTTCCTGTTTCAGCATATTTGCATTAATCGGGTCGAACCCACTAAAAGGCTCATCAAATATCAATAATTCCGGTTCGTGCAATATAGTAGTAACAAACTGAACTTTTTGAGCCATTCCTTTAGAAAGTTCTTCGACTTTTTTATCCCACCAAGCCTGCATTTCAAATTTTTCGAACCAGTATTTTAATCGTTTAAGAGCATCTTGTTTTGATAATCCTTTTAAGCGTGCAAGATATAAAGCCTGCTCGCCAACTTTCATTTTTTTGTATAAGCCACGTTCTTCTGGCAGATACCCGATAATATTTACATCTTCCGGTTGCAAAAGTCTTCCTTTTAATAAAATCTCACCTTTATCGGGAGCGGTTATACGGTTTATTATTCTGATAAGTGTTGTTTTCCCTGCTCCATTTGGCCCGAGTAAACCATAAATGCTATTTTCGGGTATGCTAACATTAACATCATCCAAAGCCAGGTGATTCACAAACTTTTTCTCAATATTTTGTGCTTTAAGTAATTCCATCGATTTTTTAACAGTTAAATTTTTTAATTGATAAAGATATGAAATAAGTAGGCGTTTTTGGTAAATTATTACACTGCCAATGTTAAAATTTGTTAATTATTCGAGGATAGTTTCAAGTTCCGAGTTTTGAGTTTTGTGTCAATGCCTAAATAAAGTTGACCGTTTTTACTATTTTACCAGCAACCCAG
>DAOWML010000024.1 GCA_030643125.1 Bacteroidales bacterium | reverse complement strand
TATATTTAACAATAGGATCAGCAGCGATATTCAAACTATCCGGTTCAGAATATACTTTACCTTTCATTCCAAGCTTTTTATTATAATGTCGCATAATCGAGCCGGAAGCTTTGATAATTTGTTTTGGGCTTATATTGTTTTCTTCGTTGTATTTAAGTTGTTTTTCTCTTCTACGCGTTGTTTCATCAATGGTTTGTTGCATTGATTTTGTTATTTTATCAGCATACATAATAACCTTGCCATCAATATTTCTTGCTGCACGCCCTGCTGTTTGAGTTAATGCTCTTGCAGAGCGCAAAAAGCCTTCTTTATCGGCATCCAGAATAGCAACAAGAGCAACTTCAGGTAAATCAAGTCCTTCTCTCAACAGGTTTATTCCAATTAATACATCAAAAACACCTTCCCTTAATTGATCCATAATTTCTACACGTTCTAAAGTGTCTACGTCTGAATGTATATAACGGCACTTTATTTCAAATCGACTTAGATATTTGGTGAGCTCTTCTGCCATTCTTTTGGTTAAGGTTGTAACCAATACTCGTTGTTTCTTTTCAACTCTAATATTAATTTCTTCCATTAAATCATCAATTTGATTTAAAGAAGGCCTCACTTCAATTTCAGGATCCAATAAGCCTGTTGGTCTTATAACTTGCTCAACAAAGAAACCATCGCTTTTTTCTAATTCAAAATCTGCTGGAGTTGCACTAACAAATAAAAGCTGATTTGTAAGTGACTCAAATTCTTCAAATTTTAAAGGCCTGTTATCAATAGCAGCAGGTAACCTAAATCCATACTCAACTAAATTCTTTTTACGCGAATTATCACCACCATACATTGCGCGAACTTGTGGCAAGGTAACATGACTTTCATCTACAACAGTAAGAAAATCATTCGGGAAATAATCTAATAAACAGAAAGGACGGGTTCCGGGTTTTCTACCATCAAAATAGCGTGAGTAATTTTCAATGCCTGAACAATATCCAAGTTCCTTGATCATTTCTAAATCATATTCAACCCTGTCTTTAATTCTCTTTGCTTCGTAGTTTTTACCAATGGATTTAAAATATTCTATTTGTTTAAATAAATCATCTTGTATATCATGGATAGCACTATTCATCCGATCTTTTGTAGTAACAAAGATATTTGCAGGATATATAATTCCCGTTTTTAGATTTCCGATGATTTGATTAGTTATAGGATCAAATGATTCAATCTCTTCAATTTCATCACCCCAAAATGTAACTCTGTATGCCAGATCGCTATAAGCAAGATAAATATCAATAGTATCACCATTGACTCTGAAAGTTCCCGGTTTAAAATCTAATTCACTTCGGGAATAAAGACTTTCGACTAAATAACGTAAAAATTGATTGCGGTTTATTACTTGTCCTTGATTTATAGTAATGGTATTACTATGGAAATCTTCCGGATTTCCAATTCCATATATACATGAAACTGATGAAACAACAATAATATCTCTTCGGCCTGATAAAAGAGACGAAGTTGTGCTTAGCCTGAGTTTTTCTATTTCCTCATTAATTGATAAATCCTTTTCAATATAAGTATCGGTAACCGGCAAATAAGCTTCCGGCTGGTAATAATCGTAATAAGAAACAAAATACTCTACTGCATTATTTGGAAAAAACTGTTTAAACTCACCATATAATTGAGCCGCCAAAGTTTTGTTATGACTTAATACAAGGGTAGGACGTTCTACTTTTTCAATAACATTAGCCACGGTAAAGGTTTTTCCTGAACCGGTAACACCAAGCAAGGTTTGGTATTTATCACCTCGATTAATTCCTTCAGCAAGTTGTTTGATAGCTTCGGGTTGATCACCTGTAGGTATATATTCCGATGTTAATTTAAAATTCATTAAGCCTTATTGTTTTTTATTATGTTATTTGAAACAATAATATGATCTAACATTATCCAGTTCTCCCGGTAATTATAAGTTCCAGAACCATCCTCTGATAATGGAAGTATTAACATTATTTTACCTTACAAATTGTAAAAAGTTACCTTTTACTTGTAAATTGAACAAAATTTTCAGGACTTATAACTTCAGAACTTGCATGAGGGTACAAATTGGTAAATGCTCTGCTTACTCTATGATTTTTTTTCTTATTAAACTTCATTTCATAAGCTGATAATTGTTCGTTATCAAATTCAACATAATCTACTTCTGCCTGATTATAGTTTCTCCAAAAAAAACTTTTCGCTGATGTTTTTAATAAAGAATTAATCTTTATACGTTCTGTTATCATGAAATTCTCAAAAAGTTGCCCTTGATCATTTCTTAGTGATAAATCTTTATAATCATCTAATATAGCATTTCGTATCCCATTATCCCAAAATAATATTTTACTCATTTTACTTACTTCTTTACGAGAATTTGTTCCATACGATTTTAACCTGTAAACAACATATGACTTTTCCAATAAATCTATATAACTTTCAACTGTTTCTGATTTAACACTAAGTTGTTTTGCTAACTCGTTTACTGATACCTCAGAACACATTTGATAAGCTAAAAGTTTCAACAATTTATCAAGAAGCTCAGGTTTTCTAATGTCTTTCCAAATTAAAATATCTTTATATAAATATTGTTGCGATAAATTTTTTAATAAGATTTCTGCTAAATCTTTTTTCATATAAATTTCCGGATAATTTCCAAATACCAAATGAAAAGGGAGTTCTTGTTCTATTTCAAAAGGTGATTTATTAGGATATATTTCAGATAGTGAAAATGGATATAAATGGAAGAGAAAATGTCGCCCTGTCATTGGTTCAAAAATAGAATCTGAAATTTCTAATGCAGAAGAACCAGTTGCAATAAATTGAACGTTTTTAAAATTATCAACCATTATTTTTAGTAATAAACCGGAATTTCTGACACGTTGTATTTCATCAATAATCACAATTTTATAATTGCCAATAATATTTTTTATTGTATTAACTGATGGATTTGATAAGCGCTCCCTAACGTTATTTTCATCAGCATTTAACCAAAGAGATTGTTCTGTGCTTTTAGTCATATTTTTCAACATAGTAGTTTTACCTACTTGTCTTGCTCCGATTATTATCAAAGCTTTACCTTTAAAAAGTAATTTATTGAGCTCTTGTTCTAAAATTCTTTCGTATGTTATCATAATACAAATATAGTAACATTTCTAATGTAACGGAAATATTTGTACTAATTATTACAGTATAGTGGAAAAATTAATACTTGTTAGTAAGGGAATCATATGAATTATTTATGATTTGATTTTTGTTTTGTCATCATTAAATAAATTCGGAGAATAGCCTAACTATATCTTCTAATACATAAATCCAAACAACCAAAGGGGAATTTTATTCATAAAAGGATATTCTATATTGTCGGCGGCTATGTAAGCATTTTTTATACCTGCGATTTGTTTTTGAGTTTTGTTTTTGCCTCCCACTTCAAAAAGGTATTTGTCATTTACCATAAAATCACCTTGTTTAGGGTAAGTTACTGTATGTTTAACCGAAAGCTGATTTAAGAAAAAAGTTTCTCTAATACTTCCAATATCTGCTTTATTATCGGAAAAAGCATATGCTATATTGGTATTTCCCAAGAATATTTTTTCTGGTTTGTTAAGGTAATTAATACCAAAAGTATCAGAGCCTAACCATTGCAATACCTGAGCCTTGTCTAAATAATACAAATATTTTAATAATGTTTCTCTACTAGTGTTTGTTTGTCGGGCTAGTTGCTCAATATTTGGTTTATAGGGAGCTATTTTAGAAATGATGTATAATAAATTCTTAATCTTTAATATTGAGCTAAAATCAATTTTGTAAATAGCGGGTAAATCATTTTCTACTACTATATTAATCGTATTAACCAATTGTTTTAAATAATCGGTTTCTGTATTCATAAAAAATGGATAATATCCATTCTCTATATATTCTTTAAAAAGTGGAATTGGCTTAATTTTATCTTTTATGCTTGTGCAAATTTTGTTGTTATTATTTAATATTTCTTCTAAAGAGTAAGTGGGGAATTTTTTATTGTATTTTATTTCTATAAATTCTCTAAAAGATAGTCCTGCAATGTTGTGTATTATAGCTCTTCGGCTTAAATCGTGTGAGCCTTTGTGTATTTCTAAGGCAGAAGAGCTTGTAAATACAACTTTTAAATCGGGTAAAGAATCGTAAATATTTTTAATCTCTTGCGACCAGTTGGGGTATTTATGAACTTCGTCTAATAATAAATATTTACCTCCAAATTTCGAAAATTCTTCGGCAAAATATACTAAGTTATTTTGACTAAAATATAAATCGTCAAGACTAACATAAAGTCCTGAGTTTTTGTTTTGTAGTGATTTCAAGTATTGTAATAAAAGCACAGTTTTTCCACTACCCCTTGCTCCAGAAATGCCAATTAACTGTCTGTTCCAATTTATTTTATTGTATAAATACCGCTTAAAGTGAATTGGTACTCTTCGTATGGCATCGTCTGATAGTCTTTTTAACCTTTCCATAAACTTTTATTTTTGTCAATATATTTACAAATATACAAATTTCACAGATGAGTTTGTAATAAGTAATGTAAAAATCGCAAATAGACTTATGATTTTAGGATTAAAAATCATAAATGTAATAGTGAGTCAAATTTTAACTATTTATCCTTTATAATCACAAACTGCCATTAAGACAGAAAAATATAAGCCACAAAGAAAATCTTTATGGCTTTTTGTCGGAATGAGAAGATTGTTTTATGATCTTTACGGTGGAATAATGCTCAAAAGAAAAAGTCTTTTCGTTCTTTATCGCTCACTCCTGTCCTTTTTTACTTGAAAAACTTTTTAGCAAGCTCAGGTTTTTCAAATAAAAAAAGTCCATTTAGCTATTGCTAAAAAGACCTTCTCTTTTGTCGGGATGAGAAGATTCGAACTTCCGACCCCACGCCCCCCAGACGCGTACTCTAAACCTGGCTGAGCTACATCCCGTAATGAGCTGTAAAAATACTTATCAATTCTGAATATGCAAAATATATACTAAATTAAAAGATGGTATATTTATTGATCAATAAGAAAATCATAAATTAAAATATTTAGATATATAGTTAAGATAAATAAATCAATAATTAAAAAATATAGAAATGGCATTATTTAAATCTTTAGACAATCTGGAAGACAATAAAAGTCCGAAGAAATTGGATTCAGAAGTAGAAAAGGTAAGATGTTTAATAATTGGGTCTGGTCCGGCCGGATATACAGCTGCAATATACGCTGCAAGAGCAAATTTAAGTCCTGTATTATATGAGGGATTGGAGCCGGGTGGACAATTAACAACAACTACAGAAGTTGATAATTATCCGGGATATCCTGAAGGAGTTACAGGCCCTGTTATGATGGAAGATCTAAAAAAACAGGCACAACGTTTCGGAACAGATGTAAGATTTGGGTTAGCTACTGCAACAGATCTTTCCGAAAGACCATTTAAAGTTACTATTGATGATAAAAAGATAATTGAGGCAGAAACTTTAATTATTGCAACAGGGGCAACTGCTAAGTATCTTGGTTTAGAATCGGAGACCAAATATAAAGGTCAGGGAGTTTCTGCGTGTGCTACATGCGATGGTTTCTTTTATAAAGGTAAAGATGTTGCTGTTGTAGGTGGTGGTGATACTGCTGCTGAAGAAGCTACATATCTTGCAGGAATTTGTAACAAAGTTTATTTAATCATCAGAAAAGATTATATGCGTGCTTCAAAAGTTATGGTTGAAAAAGTGATGAATACCAAAAATATTGAAGTCCTTTTTGAGCATACAACAAAAGAAATTGTTGGTGATATGAGCGGTGTAACAGGAGTAATTTTAACAAATGGCAAAGGCGAAGATGTTAAATTTGATATTCACGGATTTTTTGCAGCAATCGGTCATAAACCTAACTCTGATATTTTTAAAGATTATTTAGAAACAGACGAAGTTGGTTATATAATAACTGAGCCCGGCAGTTCGAAAACAAAGCTTGATGGCGTATTTGCTTGTGGTGATGTTATGGATCCTCATTATCGTCAGGCAATTACTGCTGCAGGTTCTGGCTGTAAAGCGGCCATTGATGCTGAAAGATTTTTGGGTCAAGGGTAATAAAAAGGGCTGTCAAATACTTTCTCGACAGCCCCTTGTTTTTTTGTTTAATTTATATCTGCAATTTTTTCTGTTTTATAATCTCCGTTTATTAATTTCTTATGAACAGCTTTAAATGCATTTATTGTGTATTCAACATCTTCGAGTGTATGCATGGCTGTTGGAATTAATCTTAATAATAACTGACCTTTAGGGATGACAGGATAAAGAATTATTGAACAGAAAACATTATAGTTTTCTCTTAAATCCATAGTTATGTTTGTTCCTTCAGGTACACTCCCTGAAAAGTAAACAGGCGTTACCGGAGATTCAGTTTTTCCTAAATTGAAACCGGCATCACGTAAACCTTTTTGTAAAGCATTTACAATAACCCAAAGTTGATCTTTAAGCTGTTTTTCGGTTTTTAATAATTCTAATCTTCTCAATGATCCAATTACTATAGGCATAGGAAGAGATTTAGCGAAAATTTGCGATCTCATATTATATCTTAAGTAATTTGTAACTTCTTCCGTTGATGCTACAAAAGCTCCAATTCCGGCCATAGCCTTGGCAAAGGTTGCAAAATATACATCGATACCATCCTGTACACCAAGGAACTCACCTGTTCCGGCACCTGTTTTACCCATAGTGCCAAAACCATGAGCATCGTCAACCAGTATTCTGAAATCGTATTTTTCTTTTAAAGCCACCATTTCTTTTATTTTCCCTAAGTCACCTGTCATTCCGAAAACTCCCTCAGTAATTACTAAAATACCACCATTTTGTTTTTCAGCAAGTTTTGTAGCCCTTTGAAGTTGCTTTTCGAAGTTTTCCATGTCATTATGAGGAAAAACATAACGTTTACCCATGTGTAAACGTAATCCATCAAGAATACATGCATGTGATTCAGAATCGTAAACTATTACATCATTTCTGGTTACAAGAGAGTCGATAATTGAAACCATACCCTGGTAACCATAATTTAGAAGAAATGCATCTTCTTTGCTCACAAATTCCGCCAATTTAGCTTCAAGTTCTTCGTGTTTACTTGTTTGCCCTGACATCATTCTGGCACCCATTGGATAAGCTAGTCCCCATTCTTTAGCTGCCTCAGCATCTGTTTTTCTAACTTCCGGATGATTTGCTAATCCAATATAATTATTCAGACTCCAGGTAAGAACTTCTTTCCCTCTAAATTTCATTTTTGGATGGATTTCACCTTCCAGTTTTGGAAATGCAAAATATCCGTGAGCTTCTTTCATGTATTTACCCAATGGGCCCATGTTTTCTTTTATCTTCTTAAAAATATCCACGATCTTTGGTTTTAATTTTATTTTTTTAATGCCACAAAAGTACATTTTTTTAAAAAAATAGCAAATCAATGAAAATAAATTAAATAAATTAAACGTTTAGAGTAATTAAATTTTAGCATATTAAACTAAAATTGTACATTTGCAAAATGTTTAAAAAAATGAGAATATTAATACCATTTATTCTACTAGTAGTAATAGTTTCCTCATGTAAATATGAGAAATTAAGAAAAAGTCGTGATTATAAGTTAAAGTATCAAAAGGCTCTTGAATATTATGCTGATGAAGATTATATGAGAGCTGAGGGTTTGTTTGAGCAATTAAAACCTATTTTAAAGGGAACAAAACAAGCAGATACTGTTTTTTATTATGCAGCATATTGTAGCTTTTATGAGAAAAGTTATTTATTGGCAGCTCATTATTTTGATGAGTTTAGAAGAACGTATGGAAATAGCCCATTTGCTGAGGAAACTGAGTTTATGAATGCATATTGTACTTACTTATTATCACCTCGCCCTAGTTTAGATCAGACATATTCATATCAGGCAATTTCGTTATTTGGCTTATATATGTCGAGATATTCAACAAGCGAAAGAACAAATGAATGCATTGGTTATATCGAAGAATTGAGAAACAAGCTGGTTGAGAAATCATATCAAAGTGCTAAATTATATTTTAATTTAGGAAACTATAAAGCAGCTATAATAGCTTTAAATAATAGTTTAGATGATTTTTCCGAAACAGAACACAGGGAAGAAATAATATTCCTTATTTTAAAAGCAAAATTTTTATTAGCTGAGAATAGTATTGAAAATAAAAGAATTGAAAGATATCAGTCTACAGTTGATGAGTATTACTCATTTATTGGGGAATTTCCTGAAAGTGAATTTCTGAAAGAAGCAACTGATATGTTTAATAACTCACAAGGTATTTTAAAGAATTAGTATTTAATAAATAATATTAGGATGGATTATAAAAAGACAAAAGCTCCTGTTACAACAATAACCCGTAACTTAAATGAGATTGATGATGAAACAGGAAATATTTACGAGGCTGTTGCTATTGTTTCTAAAAGGGCAAATCAAATTGGGAGTGAGCTTAAAGAAGAGTTGAATAGAAAGCTTGAAGAATTTGCATCTTATACTGATAATCTTGAAGAGATTTTCGAAAACAGAGAGCAAATTGAAATTTCAAGATTTTATGAAAGGCTACCTAAACCTACATTAATTGCAATACAAGAATTTATGGATGATCAGATTTATTATAGAAAACCTGAAGCTGAAGAACAAGAATAATATTATTCAAAAAATTAGCTCATGAAGCTAAAAGGAAAAAATATTTTATTGGGAATTACCGGAGGAATAGCAGCCTATAAGGCTGCTATTCTTGTAAGGTTGCTTGTAAAGGAAGGTGCTGACGTGAAGGTTGTTATGACCAAATTAGCCAAAGAATTTATTACACCTTTAACAATGGCAACCTTATCAAAAAATCCGATACTCGTTGAATTTTTTGATCCGGAAAACGGGCAATGGAATAGCCACGTGGATTTGGGTTCGTGGTCCGATTTATTTGTTATTGCACCTGCTACTGCAAATTCAATGGGTAAAATGGCGCATGCTGTTGCCGATAATTTGTTAATTACTACTTATTTATCAGCAAAATGCCCTGTAATGATAGCTCCGGCAATGGACTTGGATATGTTTCAACACCCTGCCAATTTAAAAAATATCGAAACGCTTAAGTCTTATGGTAATGTAATTATTGAACCTGAAAGCGGAGAACTGGCTAGTGGTTTAACAGGAAAAGGCCGAATGGCAGAACCCGAAGTAATTACAGAAAAAATTATCGAATTTTTATCTTCAAAAAAAAAACTAAAGTCTAAAAATTTTTTAGTTACTGCAGGACCAACTTTTGAACCAATTGATCCGGTAAGATTTATAGGGAATTACAGCTCTGGGAAAATGGGTTTTGCTATTGCCGAGGAATTAGCGAATCAGGGAGCCGAAGTTATATTAATATCAGGGCCAAGTTATTTAGAAACTTCAAATTCATTAATTACCAGGATTAATATTCAAACAGCTCAGGAAATGTACAATGAATCGGTAAAACATTTTTCAGATTGTGATGCTGCTATTATGTCTGCTGCAGTTGCTGATTTTAAGCCTGCAGTTCAATTTGACAAAAAAATAAAACGCGGGAAAGATAATATGCAAATTACTTTGGAGCCAAATAAGGATATTGCAGCTGAGTTGGGTAAAATGAAGAAAAAGAATCAAGTTCTTGTTGGATTTGCATTGGAAACAAATGATGAAATAAAGAACGCAAAGAAAAAAATAAAAAATAAAAACCTTGATTTCATCGTTTTAAATTCATTGAATGAGGATGGCGCCGGATTTGGATACGATACCAATAAGATTAGTATTATTGATAATCAGGATAATATAACTAGATTTAATATAAAAGCGAAAAAAGATGTTGCTGTTGATATAGTTGAAGCGTTAATTAGAAGACTTATGAAATTATAAAATATGAAATATTCATGGACTGTCCTGATTCTAACGTACACATCTGCCTGTCGTTTGTTTGACGGCAGTCATGGCAGAGGGGTAAGGGCATGATTATTCAGAATGATTTAAATTAAAATAAATGTTGAATATCGAACAAGAAATAATGAATGAAGAAGTCTTTACAGAAGTTGAGTAATGCATACTTCAATATTCGACATTCGATGTTGGATATTCGATATTAGTAAAGAACAGTAAATTAGGCAGAGGCAGATATATAAACATAAACAGATGAAAAAAATAATATTACTTTTTTTAGGAATTACTTTTTTTGCATTTACATCTTTTAGCCAAGAGTTAAGATGTAATATACAGGTTGTTTCATCTCAAATACAAGGGACAAATAAACAGGTGTTTCAAACTTTACAAACTGCTATATATGAGTTCATGAATAATACAGCATGGACTAATCATGTTTATACAAATGAAGAACGTATTGAGTGTAATATATTAATTAACCTTCAAGATCATAGTGGCGATGAATTCAAAGGAAGTATTCAGGTTCAATCGCGTAGGCCCACTTTTAATACTTCATATAGTACTACCGTATTAAATTTCAAAGATGACAATTTAAGGTTTAATTATGTTGAGTTTGAACCTTTAGAATTTAGTATAACAGAACACAGGTCAAACTTAACATCTTTGTTGGCGTATTATGCATATGTCATATTAGGTTTAGATTATGATACTTTTTCAATGCTGGGAGGTACTGAATATTATCAAAAAGCTGAACTTATTGTTAATAATGCGCAGAATGCTCCGGAAAAGGGTTGGAAAGCTTTTGAAAGTCGTAAAAACAGGTATTGGCTTATTGAAAATATTTTAAATGATCGTTATAAGGGCTTAAGAGAGTTTTTGTACAGATATCACCGATTAGGACTTGATATTATGGAAAGTAAAGATGCTACAGGGAGAGCGGAAATTGCAGAAAGCCTTGAATTATTACAAAAAATTTATCGCCAGAAACCAGATCCGTATTTGTTTGGTTTCGAATTAATAATGAGTGCTAAATCTGACGAATTAGTAAATATCTTCTCAGAATCTTTTATGGCCGAAGCCGATCGGGTATATAAAATTTTAGTAGAAATTGATCCGACACGATCTGATAAATACATAAAAATTAAACAACAATAATCAATTTAAAATTATAAATGCCTAAAATATAAAATTGATAAATGGTAAAAGATGAAATAAATAAGAAGAAAAAGTTTGCAAAAGACTTGGAAGAAAGAACAAGGTTATTTTGCGATTTCTATCATAAAATTATCAATTAGATTGCCTGATACACCAGAGGGAAGAGTAGTAAGATATCAGTTAACGAAATCAGGAACAAGTGTTGGTGCTAATTACAGGGAAGCAAATCGTGCAAGAAGCAGGGCCGATTTTAGGAATAAGATAAAAATTTGTGAAAGTGAGGCAAGCGAATGTCAATATTGGTTAGAAATTATTATAAAAACAGGTTGGCTAAAACCAGAAGAAATGAAACATGAATACGAAGAATCGGGTGAATTGTTAGCTATTTTCACATCAATAGGTTATAATTTAAATAAAAAAATGAACTAAGATTTTAGTCATTCATAAGTATTTTTAATTTTGGCATTTATAATTATTTTAGTTATTTTATCATTTTAGTGCATTCATAAGTATTTTAGTCATTTTAAGTATTTTAAACTATTTATGCTTCAATCAATTTATATTCAGAATTATGCTTTAATCAATGAATTAGAAATTGATTTTAACAAAGGCCTGAATATAATTACAGGCGAAACAGGAGCAGGTAAATCAATTTTATTAGGTGCTTTATCGCTTGTACTTGGTCAAAGAGCCGACACCTCTGTTTTAAAAGATAAAACAAAAAAATGTTTTGTTGAAGCAAAATTTCAGATCAAACAGTATAAAATCAAAGATTTCTTTATTCAAAATAATTTAGATTACGAGGATTTAACAATAATCAGGCGTGAAATTACCGATAATGGGAAATCACGTGCATTTATTAACGATACGCCTGTTAATCTTGCTATTTTAAAGGATTTAAATAATAACTTGATCGATATACATTCACAACACGAAAGTTTGCTCCTGGGTGACGATCACTTTCAGTTAAGCCTGGTAGATTCATTTGCTAATCATCAGGAATTACTTGATAATTACAGAAATAAGTTTGAAGAGTATGGTATATTAACATCAGAATATAAAAAACTAATTAATAACGCTGATAAAGCAAAAGCTGATCTGGATTATTTTCAGTTTCAATTTAATCAGTTGGAGGCTTTAATATTAGTTGAAGGAGAACAGGATGACCTTGAGACAGAACTTGAAAAGTTAAATCATGCCGAAGAAATAAAGTTAAATCTTTCTAATTGTTATCATTTGCTGTCAGATGAAGATATTTCAATAATATCTAATTTAAAGCAAGCAAAAAACTCTATCGAATCTATCTCAAAATATATAAAAGAAGGTGATGATTTAGTTAAACGAATTGATTCTGCATATATCGAACTTCAGGATATTAACAATGAAATAGAACAGTTAAACGAAAAAATAGAACACGATCCGGCAAGAATTGAATTTATTCGTGAAAGACTGGATAATATATATTCACTACAACAAAAGCACAAAGTTGCTACGGTTAAAGAGTTAATTAAAATAAAGGAAGAATTACAGCAAAAACTTGATAGTATTAATTCTTACGATTTTGAAACCGAAAAAATAAAAAAGGAGCTTAATATTTTATATGATGAATTAATAGCATTCGTAAATCAAATTTCTGGGAATAGAAAAAATGTAATCCCTAAAATTGAAAATAAGGTTGTTGAAATATTAAAACAACTGGGAATTCCGAATGCTGGTTTTAAGGTGGAGCAAATTCCTTCCGAAGAATTTTTACCAACAGGGAAGGAAATTATTAGATTCTTATTTTCAGCAAATAAAAATGTTGCATTGGAAGAACTATCAAAAGTTGCTTCCGGAGGAGAAATTTCCAGATTAATGATAAGTATAAAATCTCTGATTGTTGAGACCACAACTTTGCCTACAATAATTTTTGATGAAATTGATGCCGGAACATCAGGTGAAATAGCCGATAAAATGGGATCAATAATTAAACGTATGTCTGAAAATATGCAGGTAATTAATATAACACATTTACCTCAAATAGCAAGTAAAGGCGATTATCATTATTTGGTTTATAAAAAAGATAATCACGAAACTACAAACACATACATTAAGTTGTTATCTCGGGAAGAAAGAATAAACGAAATTGCTAAAATGTTGAGTGGCGAAGCACTATCTGATGCCGCTATTAAAAATGCGAGAGTTTTATTATCAAAATAAAAATTAGTAAATGAGCTAAAATGAGCTAAAATTAAAAATGCCTAAGCCTTTTAAACTGAAATTTTCTGCTAAAAAATAAAAAGAGTTGAATTTTAAGACACTATAATTGTTTAGTAAATATTTTAGTCATTTATAATTTACTTAAAGTGAACATTATTTTTACATAATTGTATGTAACTTGTACAAACAAAAAATTATAATCATGGCATTTAATTTATTAAAAGGTAAAAAAGGATTAATTTTTGGTGCATTGAATGATAAATCAATTGCATGGAAGGT
>DAOWML010000028.1 GCA_030643125.1 Bacteroidales bacterium | reverse complement strand
ATATAAATTATCTCTAATTTTTTTCAATTCATTATTTTGAGATATAAAAGCTTGTTCATATTTATAATTTATATTTTTTAAATAAATAATTGCCAAATTAACGAACAAAAATACTAACACATGGGCAGCTATGTAATAAACTACAAACTTTTTTATTAGTGTGAGTATTTGATATTGCTCTTCAGGCAGATTTAATAAAATAAAATCGTAGATAGAAATGATTACTATAAAATAAACTATTGAAAACCAAAAAGAGAATTTTTCATTTTTTGCAGAAAACAACAATTGTGGTATAACCGAAATGGCAATTGCAACATAAGTGCTGTAAATAAAATCTTCTTCCTGGACATAACCAAAAATAGCAGGTACTAATATAAACATAAAAGCAGGAACAACAGAAGTTAAAATTTTTGAAAGTTGTATGAGTTTACGCGATGCAAGAAAAAGATTAAACAGACAGAATATTGCGATAACTATTATTTTATAGGTGTTAAAACCAATTGGTTTATTATTAATACAATTCTCTATTGTGCTAATAATAATCACAACAAGCATAATGAAAAAGATGATTGCATTAATTTTATTTGATAAAATTAATCCTTTATTATTGTCTTCAACAGACTCAGAATCAACACCAAGATATGAAATGTATTTCCAATACGACATTGCAGAAATATTAATAGCTTAGTAATTTACAAAAAATTAACTAATCTGATAGATTTTTTATAAAGAAAGCTTTTTGTTATCCTTCAAAATATTGTGTGAAGATTAAAAAATAATTTAATCTCTTCCGAAATCAATATAAAAGCCATAATACCTATTTTTAATAGCTAACATTAAAAATAAAGTAACTAATCAGACTATAGTAATAACTTATAAAGCATTGTATATGAACAATAAAAACGAGTTCACGCAAAGTTTGCCGAGAAAATCGCAAAGATCGCAAACAATACATTGATAACAACTTAGCGTTCTTAGCGTAAAAGTTTCGCGGTCTCTGCGTGAAATTTATTATTTGTAATAAACACAAAATCAACAATATAAAAACACTGATTAGTTACAAAAAGTTTAATTTAAGTATAATCTGGTAATAACACGTTTATTTTAAAACAGTTTTAAAATTATAAAAATTAAATTACTTTTCTTTTTTTTGAATTTGGGATATAAGAATTTTATAATTTTGTCTTTCTTGTTTAACTTCGTAAAAATGCAATCTTTCTTTTCAACATATCTTTTACCACTATCCTTGTCTATAATAATGATGGGAATGGGATTATCTCTTGATAAAAGAGATTTTAGTAATGTAATACGTTACCCTAAACCTGTGCTAACAGGAATTATTAGCCAGGTCTTTATACTACCATTAGTTGCATTTTTACTTTTTGGATTTACTAATTTAAACCCGGTTATTAAAGTTGGGTTTATATTAATAACTGCATGTGCCGGTGGTTCTGCAACAAATGTAATTACCCATTTGCTAAAAGGGAATTTAGCTCTTTCAATTTCTTTAACGGCGATTAACAGTTTAATTATTCTAATAACATTACCTATAATAGTAAAACTGGGGTTAATATTGTTTATTGGAGTTGAAAGAAGTATTCATTTAAATGTTTACGACACTGTTTTAAATATATTATTAACTATAATTATTCCTATATTAATTGGAATGTCAATTAGAAATTATTTTTTCAGATTTGCATTAAAAGCACAGGAACCATTAAAATTTATTTTACCAACGATATTATTCTCTGTTTTTATTGTTATGATTTTTTTTAATGATAACAGTTCCCAGAATGGGATTTATGATTATTTATACATAGCTCCATGGGCTTTATTATTGAACTTTATATCAATGCTTGTTGTTTACTTAATCTCAAAGTATTTAAGATTAGGTGGGAAAAACAATTTTACAATAAGTATTGAAGTTGGATTAAAAAATAGCATAGTAGGAATATATGTTGCAGAAAGCCTACTTAATAATTATGATATGGCTATGGTATCAGTGGTGTATGGTTCTATTACCTTTTTTTCGACCTTGTTATTTGGGTATCTTGCAAAAAGAATAGAGCTTTGGGGATTTGGATATAAAAAATTATTCTAATTTTGAAATTGAAAATATATAAAAAAAACCGTAAATTACGACTGGAAGTTAAAATCACTCTAATTAAATAAGTAATTAAAAATCAAAGAATTAAAATAATTATCGATGAAAAAAATGAAATATTTTATCAGAAAAACAACATTTGTTTTATTATCAGGTATGCTAATTGTTTCACTTGTGAATTGTTCAGGTGGCAAAAAAGGTGAGCCTGTTGACGAAACTTCACCTGAAGCTAAGCTTGATAAGGAAGAAATAGAACAAAAAGTTAGAGAAATTGTTTATCCGCTTCCAACAGCCTTTGAAGTTACCGAAATGATTAATAAAATAGAGGCAAGTTATATTGTTGGTTTATCAAATGAAACAAGTAATGTAGACAAATACTTTACCGATAAAGATCAGGCAATTAATCTTGGTGTGTATAGTGCAGATTTAAGTTACGCAAGTACATATAATATGAAACAAGATGTAATGAATTATATGGAAGCGTCTGAGAATTTAGTTGTGGAACTTGGTATTACAGGTGCTTTTTCGGTAAAATTTATTGATAAAGTAGAAGCTAATATTGATAATAAAGATGTGCTGGTTGATTTAATTACAGGATCTTTTTATGATACGTACGAATATCTTGTTAAAAATAATAAAGAAGATTTATCTTTATTAATATTGGCCGGAACATGGATTGAAGCAATGTATATTTCTTGTAATATTTCTGAAACAGTATACAACAACCCTGAGTTAGTAAAAGTTATATTACATCAGAAATCTTCTTTAGATAAGTTAATTGATTTATTAGCTCCGCACAGCGAGCACGAAACAATTCAATCTGTTTTAACGGATTTAAAACCAATAAAAGAAACTTATGATAGTGTTGATAAAACAGGTATTACAGAGAGCCAATTAAATAAGATAATTGAGCAATCAATTAGTTTAAGAAATAAGATTATATTATAGTTTTATTGTAATAAATATTTTAAGCTCATGTGTAATTAATGCATGAGCTTTTTTTATTCTTCAAATTATTTTTTAAATTTTGTTCCAAATAAAAATCAATGAGCGAATCGATATTAAATGCACTTATTCATTTATTTGCGATTGTAGCAAATGTAAATCCCGGGGGTGTTACTGTCAAGGGGAGGAAGATTGTTGAGATTTATCTTTCGCGATATCTAACAAATGAGCTTATACAAGAACACCTTCGATTATTCGATAACTATTTAGAATTTTATAAACGCGAGTTGGATCAAGAGGAAGTTAAAGATTTAAAAGATAGTGCATCATTAATATCTTTCCAAATTTCGAATGTTTGCAGGCAAATTAAAAAAGGATTGCTTCGCAATGAAAGAATAATTGTGTTTTTACAAGTGCTGGAATTTGTTTACGAAGATCATGTTGTAACAGAGCAAGAGTTTCAATTTATAAAAGCAGTAGCGAAATCATTTAGTTTATCCGAAAGTGAATTCAATAATTTTAGATCATTCATTTTTGAAGGAGATCCGGAAAAACTCGAAAGCGATAAAGTATTAGTAATTGACAATCAGGTTAGAGAGTGGTCAGATAATCTGGCATGGTTGATGAAAAAGAAAAAAAATCAACAAGACGAACCTTATAAGCATTTATTCAGACAAAATCTTTATGGTAAAATAGTTGTATTTTATATCCAGTCAATTCAATCATTCATTTTTAGATATTTTGGAGAGCTTAATCTTTATATAGAGGGTCAGAAAATAGAATATAGCCGTCCTTATTTTTTTAATAAAGGAGCAATTATTAAAGGCCCCAATATTAAATCAGTTTATTATTACGATGTAGCTTCGAAATTTGTTTTAGCTTTAGAAGAAGATATAATTACATTTTCAGGTAATGATGTAGAGTTTTATTTTAAGAATAGTAAAAACGGAATTCAAAAATTTAATTTTTCTGAGCAATCAGGTCAGATGATTGCAATAATGGGAGGCAGCGGGGTTGGGAAATCTACTTTGCTAAACTTGCTAAGTGGAAAGCTAAAACCTACAGGAGGGAAAATTAAAATAAACGATCATACTATTCATTCCCGAAGCACTTCTTTGACTGGCTTGATAGGTTTTGTACCTCAGGATGATTTATTATTTGAAGAGCTCACAGTATATCAAAATCTTTATTATAATGCTAAGCTTTGTTTTAGTGAGTTTGCGGAACAACAAATAATCGAAAAAGTAAATTCAGTACTCATTGATTTGGATTTATACGATGCACAGGATCTTCAGGTTGGAAATCCACTTAATAAGTTTATAAGCGGAGGACAACGTAAGAGGTTAAATATTGGCCTGGAATTAATGCGCGAACCAATGTTGCTTTTTGTTGATGAGCCAACATCAGGATTATCATCTACAGACTCCGAAAAAGTAATGAACTTGCTTAAAGAACAGGCCCATAAAGGGAAATTGGTAATAGCAAATATTCATCAACCATCATCTGACATTTTTAAGCTCTTTGATAAGCTTTGGATATTTGATAAAGGAGGATATCCTATTTATCAGGGAAATCCTGTTGATGCCATTGTTTATTTTAAAACTGTAACTTCGCTTGTAAATGCTGCGGAAAGTGAATGTGCTTGCTGTGGAACGGTTAATCCTGATCAGATTTTAAGAATAGTTGAGGAGAAAGAGATTAATGAATATGGTAAAGAAACAAATGTTCGAAAAACACCACCGGAAACATGGTATTACAGATATCTTGAAAATATTGAAAAGAAAATAGAACCAAAACATATTGAAAATTCCCTTCCGGATTCGGATTTTAAAATTCCTGATTTTATAAGGCAGTTTAAAGTTTTTAGCATGAGAAATTTTCTTTCCAAGCTAACCAATAAGCAATACTTATTAATTAATCTTCTTGAAGCTCCTTTACTGGCACTTATTTTAGGATTTTTCACAAAATACATAAGCCCTAATGGATATGTTTTTGGTGAAAATAAAAATTTGCCTGTATTCCTGTTTATGTCAGTGGTTGTAGCTTTGTTTCTGGGATTAACTGTAAGTGCAGAGGAAATTATTAAAGACAGGAAAATTCTTGAGAGAGAATTGTTTTTAAAGTTGAGTTGGTTTAGTTATATAAACTCCAAGCTAGTTATATTATTTGCTATTTCGGCAGTACAAACTTTTTTATACACACTTATTGGCAATGCAATTCTCGAAATCCACGGAATGCTATTACCGTTTTGGTTAATTTTGTTTTCTGCTGCTTGCATGGGTAATATTATTGGGCTAAATATTTCTTCAGGACTCGATTCTGTGATTGCAATTTATATTCTTATACCTTTAATACTTGTTCCTCAATTGCTGCTGGGCGGGGCAATGATCAATTTTGATGATTTACATAAAGGGTTTACAAACAAGATATATGTTCCATTTGTTGGTAATTTGATGACCACGCGTTGGGCTTATGAAGCATTAACAGTAGAACAATTCAAAGAAAACAAATTCGAGGAAATATTTTTTGAAGATGAAAAAATTATAAGTCATGCTGATTACAAAACATCTTTTCTTATTCCCAAGTTACAAAATAAATTAAGCCTTTGTATGCGTAGAAAAGATAGTGGAATTGATTCCTTAGCATTAATTAGAGATTTAAGAATAATAAGCAATGCGTTGGATATTATCGCAATAAATGAAGATTTACAAGCTTTTCAGTATATACATCTATTAAATAATAATGACTTTAGTGAAAGTGTAATGGAACAAACCTATCAGTATTTGGTAAGGTTAGATAAAAATCTCTCGGAAGAAGAAAGAAAAGCCAATGAGAGAAAAACCACAAAATATAAACAAATGATTGATGAAATGGGTCAAGACGAGTTTGTAGATTTTAAACAAAAATATTACAATAAAAAGTTGGCTGACATTGTATTGAACAGAAATGAAATTAACAAAATCTATCAAACGCATAAACGATTAATACAAAAAAAAGACCCAATATTTATGGAACCAACTTCAAGTTTCGGGAGAGCACATTTTTTTGCACCTGTTAAAGTTTTTAATAAAGTTAAAATTGATACACTTTGGTACAATATTTTAATGATGTGGTTCCTTTCCGGAATATTGTATTTAATGTTATTATTTGACCTGTTAAGAAAAGGATTAAAATATCTGCAATCTTTAAATGTTAAAGAATGGTTTTTGAATATAAAACAAGCATAAACAAGTCATTTGATGTATTATACAGCAATATTAATTTGAGGTAACCAATTTAGATACATTACGTAATAAATTAACATATACTACATTTAAATTAAATATTGAAATGAGCCTTACATTAGAAAAATCTTCTGACACACCGTACATTCATCTTGAAAATGGTTTGATAAAAATGGAAGGGCAACTAATGCCTGAAAATATTTTAATATTTTTCAAGCCTGTGGATAAATGGATTAATAAATATCTTGCAAAACCTGCTGATTTCACAAAAATAGATTTAGATTTTTCTTATTTAAATAGTTGTTCCACAAAGCAGATATGCGATCTTCTAAAGTTATTTAACCAGAAATACCTTGAAGGATTCGATATGAAAATTTATTGGACATACGAGGAAGGAGATGATACGGTTCAGGAAATTGGAGACGATCTGGAATCTATGATAGAAATTCCTTTTGAATACATAGTAAAAGAAACTCAAGTTAAAGAACTAACACGCCTTAAGGTTAAAAATAAACTTACAGGTAAAATTGGCGAAATTTCTCTTAAATATTGGGAAACCATAAAAAGAAACGGTCATGAACAAGATTTTGAACTTTTAGAAAAGTATAATCTTTAAGATTCCCCTAAGCACCATTGTATCCTCTTATTATTCCTCTCTCAGATGTTTTAATAAAATCTAAGATGTAATCTCTTTCGGGAGATTGATTAAATTCTGTTTCTATAAATTTTAGTGCCTGAGTTACATTTTGTTCTTTCACAAAAATTTCCCTGTAAATATCTTGAATTTGTGCAATAATTTCGTTCGAGAATCCTCTACGACGCAGGCCAACTGAATTAACACTAACATAAGATACAGGTTCGTGTGCCACAGTTATATATGGTGGAACATCTTTTCGAACAAGAGTACCGCCGGAAATCATAACATGACCACCAATATGAACAAACTGGTGAATTTGAACATTACCGCTAATTATAGCAAAATCATCAATTATAATTTCTCCGGCAACGTTAGTGCTATTAGAAATTATAATATTGTTTCCAAGCACACAATCATGGCCTACATGTACATAAGCCATTAAAAGGCAATTATCACCAACAACAGTTTTTCCTTTTGAAGCTGTTCCTCTATTTACGGTTACACACTCGCGTAAGGTTGTATTATCACCAATTTCTGCTGTGGTTTCTTCACCCTTAAATTTTAAATCTTGTGGGATAGCTGAAACAACAGCTCCGGGGAAAATTTTGCAGTTTGTACCAATTCTTGCACCTTCCATTATTGTTGCATTTGGGCCAATCCATGTACCATCGCCAATTTCCACATTTTTATCGATCCATGCAAATGCTTCTATTCTTACATTTTTTCCGATTTTTGCCTCGGGGTGAATATATGCTAAATCGTGATTCATAGTTTTATTCTTTAATTTTTGAAACTTGAGCCATTAATTCACCTTCCATAACAAGATTATCACCAACAAATGCTTGTCCAAACATATGTACCAACCCACGTCTTATAGGTGAGATAAGTTCCATCCTGAAAATTATTGTATCTCCGGGAATTACTTTTCTTTTAAATTTAACCTTATCAATTTTTAAAAATAATGTTTGATAATTTTCCGGATCTTCAACCTGGCTAAGAGCTAAAATGCCTCCAACCTGTGCCATAGCTTCTATCTGTAATACTCCCGGCATGATAGGTTCGTTAGGGAAATGCCCAAGAAAGAAATTCTCATTCATTGTAACATTTTTTATCCCAACAACCGAATTTTTATTCAATTCAATAACTTTATCAATTAAAAGGAAAGGATACCTGTGAGGTAATAATTCCTTAATTTGATTTATATCGTATACTGCTTCCTTGGTTGGATCATATTTGGGGATAGCAATTCTTGACAATTCCTTTTTTATATTATCCTTAATTATTTTGGCTAGTTGAGTGTTTGCATAATGCCCTGGACGTGATGCTACAATTTTTCCTTTTATCGGTCGGCCAATTAAAGCTAAATCACCAAGAATATCTAACAACTTATGACGTGCAGGCTCATTACTAAATCGTAAATCAATATTGTTTAAAATTCCTTCTTTAACTTTAACATGAGGTTTGTTAAACAAATCGGCCATTCTATCAAGTTCCTCTTGCGAAACTTCATTTTCCATTATAACGATAGCATTTTGCAAATCACCACCTTTAATCAGGTTATGTTTTAAAAGATATTCCAGCTCATGGAAGAATACAAAAGTTCTTGATGGCGCAATTTCTTTTTCGAAATCATGAGAAGGATGGTATGATGCGTATTGATGTCCTAAAACTTTAGAATTATAATCAACCATTACGTCAATGGAGAAATTATCGTCGGGATATGCAACAAGTTCAATGTTGTTTTCTTCGTCGCGAAAAACGGTACGTTCTTTTATAATATAATAATCCTTTTCAGCTTCTTGTTCTACAATTCCTGCTTTTTTAAGTGCTTCAACATATTTAATTGAACTGCCATCAAGGATAGGTGCTTCCGGCCCGGTAAATTCCATTAAAATATTATCTAGTTCTAAACCAACCAAAGATGCTAATAAATGCTCAATAGTGTGAACCTGAACGCCATTTTCTTCTAATGTAGTTCCTCGTGATGTATCAACAACATTATCAACTATTGGAGTAATAAATGGTTTACCTTCAAGATCAACGCGTTGGATTTTGTACCCATGATTAATTGGTGCAGGGTGAAATGTTACCTGAACTTCGTATCCGGTATGCAATCCTTTCCCTGATAAAGAAACAGATTCTTTTATAGTTTTTTGTTTTTGCGACATATCATTAAAAAATTAAATTTGATCTCAATAATAAAAAAAATCGTCGCAAGTTACAAAAAACTTAATAAATTCTCGTATTTGATTTTGAATGTAATTACAAATACATGTGCTAAAAAGTTTATTCTGTGCCTTTTAGCTTGTTTAACTCATTTTCTAATTGTTTGACTCTTTTATATAAGTCGGGGAGTTGTTTGTAAACAATAAAAGATCTCTGGAATTCACGAATATTAAATGCAGGAGTTCCCATAACGATACTTCCGGGCACCTTAATTGTATTGGGAATTCCTGCTTGAGGAGTTACTTTTACACCATCGGCAATTTGGATATGAGGAGCAATTCCTGATTGACCTCCAAATTGACAATTTTTTCCGACTTTTGTCGATCCTGCTATTCCGCTTTGCGCGGCAATTACAGTATTATCACCAATTTCCACATTATGTCCTATCTGATTTAAATTATCTAATTTTGCTCCTTTTTTAATATATGTAGAACCCATTGTAGCCCTGTCGATAGTTGTGTTTGAACCAATTTCTACATTATCTTCAATAACAACATTTCCTAATTGTGGTATTTTACGATAAACATTATTTTCGTCAGGAGCAAAACCAAAACCATCGGAACCAATTATAGCACCTGCATGTACAATACAATTTTTGCCAATAATACATTCATGATAAACTTTAACACCGGAATTTAGTGTTGAATTCTTTTTAACCATAACATTATCATCAATAAAAACATGTGGGTTTAATTTAACATTGTCTTCAATAACAGCATTTTCGCCGATATAAACAAAAGGCGCAATATAAACACCATCACCAATTTTTGCAGATTCATCAATAAAAGCCAGAGAGCTTATGCCTTGTTTTACAGGTTTAGCCTGTTCTGCGAGCTCGAGTAGTTTAGCAAAACTTTCATAAGCATTATCAACTTTGATTAATGTAGTGGAAACACTTTTTTCAAGCTCAAAATCTTTATTTATTAATACTATTGATGCATTTGTAGTGTATAAGTATTTGGCGTATTTGGGGTTTGCTAAAAAAGCAAGTGTGCCCTGTTTGGCTTCTTCGATTTTAGCTACATTATTTACTTTTACTTCAGGATTTCCAACAATTTTTCCATTTAAAAATTCGGCAATTGATTTGGCTGTAAATTCCATGTTTATTGAGTATTAAAAAGTTTAATCACAAAAATAATATTTATATATTAGATTCATTTAATTTCTTTCGGATAACACAAAAAATATTTGCGTACAGTCTTTGATAAAACCGATGTATTTAACATATCTGAAGCCTTTGCTATATCAATAATTGTTCCATCTTTATATAAAATCTGAATTTTATCGTCGAAAGCACTATAAGCATTTTTACTAATATGGTCGGTAAAAACAAAAAAATCTGTTTCTTCTTCCGATAAATTTAATTTTTGTAAAGCTTCCCTTTTTAATTTCGAAATCTTAGCATCTTCAAATGGAGTATCTTGAATTTCAATTTTTAATAATTTTCTGTTAAGTAGTCTTTCTGATAGCATAGCTAAAACTTTGTCAGTGCTGTTAGCCCATTTTTTTGCTAAACTAAAAATATCTGTATCGTCAATTGCAGAAAAGTTATTCAATAAGACTGAAAAATCAGATTTGTCTAATTGTGGATTATTTAGAAAGAATTCAAGTTCTTTTGTTAAATAAATATCTTTTTTATTTAAAGCTAAATATCTTACACGTTTGAAAATTTGTATTAATAACTGTTCTGCTGAAACAACTGTTTTATGTAAATAAACCTGCCAGTACATTAACCATCGGGCAATAAGAAATTTTTCTATTGAATGAATCCCTTTTGCTTCAACAACTAACTGATCGTTTACAACATTCAGCATTTTAATTATTCTGTCCGATCCAATTACTCCTTCCGAAACCCCTGTATAAAAGCTGTCCCTTCGAAGATAATCGAGCCTGTCAACATCTAACTGGCTTGAAATTAGTTGATGTAAAAACTTCTTGTGGTACTGATTCTTAAAAATTTTTATTGCCAGGCTTAGTTTTCCTTTATACTCTGTATTCAACGATTCCATAAATAACAAAGAAAGTTCCTCGTGCCCATATTTTTCAACAATTATATTTTCAAGCGTGTGCGAAAAAGGACCATGTCCAATATCATGCAGTAATATTGCCAGCGTAACTGCTTCTTCTTCGTCATTTGTAATTTCAATATTTTTTGATTTGAGAACATTTATAGCCAGAGTTAATAAATGAACAGCTCCTAATGTGTGTTGGAACCTGGTATGAACTGCTCCGGGATATACATAATCGGTTAATCCAAGCTGTTTAATTCTTCTTAATCTTTGAAAATATTTGTGTTCGATTATATCGTAAACAATTTCAGAAGGAATATTTATTAATCCGTACACAGGGTCGTTTACTATTTTTCGCTTATTTTGCCAACTTTCTGTCACTATATTTTTATTTGGTTCTCTGACAAAAATACAAGAAATTGAGAAATTAGCCATACATATATCAAACGGAAATGTAATCACACATAACTTTAAAAGGATTACATTATTAATCTTTTGGATTCTAATCAATAAAATGCCCTAATTTTCAGGTCAATAATTTTGTGTTTTACAAGTTTATTTATACTTTTGCGGCTGAATTATACTTGATTTGTATAGGGGACCTTAGTCCCCTTTATTATTATCTTATAAAAAAGATGATTACAAAAGAAAATATTAAAGATATAATAGCAGAAATTATTAAAGATAAAAACGCTTTTGTTGTAGATATAAAAGTGAGTTCGTCAAATAAAATAAATATTGAAATTGATAGTTTCGATGGATTTACAATTGAAGATTGCGTTGAAGTTAGCAGGTTAATTGAAAGCAGCATCGATAGGGACAAGGAAGATTTTGAACTGGAGGTTGCTTCTGCAGGATTATCGGAACCTTTTAAAGTTATACAGCAGTATCAAAAAAATCTTGGAAAAGAAATTGAAGTTGTAACCAAGGAAGGAATTAAATTGAAAGGAATTCTTGCAAATATTTCAGAAGAAGGATTTGAAATTGAAGAATCAAAAATGGTAAAAGTTGAAGGTAAAAAGAAAAAACAAAATGTAATTGAAAAACATCAGTTTTCTTTTAATCAGGTTAAATCAACTAAAATTATTATTAAGTTTAAATAAAAAGCTAAATATAAAAAGTAAAATGGAAAATTTGAATTTGATCGACACGTTTTCTGAATTTAAAGAATTAAAGAATATTGATCGTGCAACGATGATGACAGTTCTTGAAGATGTTTTCCGAAGCTTATTGCTTAAAAAATTCGGAACAGATGAGAATTTTGATATTATTATAAATATCGATAAGGGAGACTTCGAAATATGGAGAAACCGCGAAGTTGTTAAAGAAGCCGATTTAGAAGACCCAAATCTTCAAATAACCTTAAAAGAAGCAAAAAAGATTGATGAAGATTATGAGGTTGGGGAAGAAGTAACCGACGAAGTAAAACTTCTTGATTTTGGAAGAAGATCAATATTAGCTCTTAGACAAAATCTTACGAATCGTATTCTTGACCTTGAGAAAAACAATATATATAATAAATATAAAGATAAGATTGGAGATATTGTAACAGCTGAAGTTTACCAGATTTGGAAGAAGGAAAAGTTAACTCTGGATGATGAAGGTAATGAACTCATATTACCAAAAACAGAACAAATACCTTCTGATTATTTTAGAAAAGGAGATACAAATCGTGCGGTTGTTGTTCGTGTTGAAATGAAAAATAAAAATCCATTAATTATTTTATTGCGTACAAGCCCGGTAATTTTGGAAAGATTATTTGAAATCGAAATTTCGGAAATATT
>DAOWML010000250.1 GCA_030643125.1 Bacteroidales bacterium | reverse complement strand
TGTTTCAGGCAATTGTGGTTGAAGATAATGAAAACAAAGCCGAAACTGACACATCAAAACAGCCGATTTTAGTTAAGCAAACAAGAACAGAAAATCCATTCGTAGTTATTACAAAAATTGAAGTAAATAAGAAATGATAATTGAATCTTTTAAACACAATATGGCAGCTCATTGCGAGTCTGGCACATTAACAGCTTTAATAAAACATAAGGGATTAGAAATAACAGAACCAATGATTTTTGGTTTAGGTAGTGGTTTATACTTTGGTTATTTAAGTAGAACCCCAAATTTAAGTTTCCCAATGTTTATTTTAAGAACAAAACCAGGAAAATTAAGAAAGAAGATTGCAAAAAGAACAGATATTAAATTTAAAACACAACGTTTTAAAGATAAGGATAAGGCTGAGCAAGAATTGGACAGATTAATAGGAATTGGAATTCCGGTTGCTTGCCAGGTTGATTTCTACTATATGGATTATATTCCGCAATGGGAGAGAGTGCATGCTAATATCCACTTTATTACGATTGTTGGTAAAGAAGGAGATGAATATCTTGTAAGCGATAGTTATTATCCAAAATTAGCTCGTATTCATAAAGATAAGCTAAGAAAAGCCCGTTTTGCGGGTGGTTATTTAGCTCCAAAAGGTTTCATGTATTATATTGAATCTGTACCTGAAAGTATTGACTATAAGAAATTAGTTCCGATTGCAATTAAAAATACAATCAATAATATGATTGGTGTTCAGCCTTCATTTATTGGTGTTCGCGGAATTAGAATTTTTGCAAAAAAACTTCAGGGATGGCCAAAACTGACCAGAGATATTGACCATTTATCACATGAAGTGATGAAAATTAATATTTTTCTCGAAGATCAGGGAACGGGTGGTGGCGGATTCCGGTATTTGTATGCAACATTTCTTCGTCAGGTATCTGAGATTTTTAATAATAATGAATTAAATGATATGTCAAAAAAGATGATGGAAATAGGAGATGGTTGGAGAAATATTTCTTACTTTGCAGCAAAAATTGGAAAGAATAGAGATCTTGGGCCTGAAAAACTTCAGGAACTTGGCAAGATGATAAATGAAAGAGCTGATGCTGAAGAGGTTTTTTATAATGAATTAAAAACAGTAGTTGGTAATATTTAATATTTAAGATAGAATGGGAGAGAATATTAGTACTGATCTGAAGGCGGATATAAAAAAGATGATTGTTGAAACTTTGAATATGCAGGATATTACACCAGAGGATATTGAAAATGATTTACCGCTTTTTGGTGGTAATAATACTTTAGGTCTGGATTCAATAGATGCAATTGAGCTTGTTATGGCTATTCAGAGAGATTTTAAAGTACGTATCGACGATCAGAATCTTGCTCGCGAAGTATTAAAAGATGTAAATTCAATTGCAGATTTCGTTCAAAGTAAATCTGAGTAACAAGTTCACAGAGTATAATTAATTCCAATTTAAATTAGGATGAAAAGTGCTTACCTGACAGCAGGGATGAGACTATCCAGGTTCATAAAACTTATTATGAAAAATGGAATGTCGTTTTATCCAAAATACCTGGTAAGATTTTTATTCCTTTTTCAAAATGGAATATGGGCTTCAATATTTCATAGAAAAGAGAAGTTGGTTTATGAAGATAAAATCAAGGCTCATAAATTACCTGACGATCCTATCATAATAATTGGGCATTGGAGAACAGGAAGCACTTTTTTGCATCAATTATTAGCAATTGACCCTAATTTAGTTACTTCAAATATTTTTCAAGGTTCAATTCCCGACAGTTTTTTAACATCAAGAAAATCTTATGAACCGATAATGGGACGAGCACTCAGAGGTACAAGACCTATGGACCAGGTTACTCTGAGTATGGATGAGCCATTAGAAGATGAGTATGCACTTTTTCGTTTAAGCAGTTATTCACCTCTTGAACGTGTAGTTTTCCCAAAATCAAATAAATATTTTTTAAACCAGTTTCCGGGATTTTTGCCCGAAGATGATAAGCTAACAGAATGGAAAGAGGCTGTAAAATATTTTTACAAAAAATTAACTCTGGAAAATAATAAAACAATTCTGATAAAAAATCCGTTTCATTCTTTCCGGATTAATGTTTTAAACGAAATTTTCCCAAAAGCAAGATACATTCACATAATTCGTCATCCGCACAGGGTTGTTCCTTCAACTATACGAATGTGGGATATTGTAGGTACTCAGAATGCGATGAACAGAAAATGGATAAAACCGAATATAAAAGACACGAGCGATTTATTATTAAGAATGTTGAAAAAAATTGATATTGATTTAAAAGAATTACCTGAAGACAGATATTGCGAGATTAAATTTGAGGATTTAGAAAAAAATCCGACAAAGGAAATTAGATCAATTTACAATCGTTTTAATGTTCAATTTTCAGAAGAATTTAACAAACAAATTAACGAATTTTTAATTTCAGTAAAAGGATACCGGAAAAACAGATATACAATACCGGAAGGCGACAAGCTGGAAATCAATAACATCCTGAAATCATGGATGACAGAGAAAGATTATGGTTTGGATTAGTTTATTTTTTTGATATTTTTATCCGTTAGAATAAGTGGAAAACAAATAAAATATATGAAATTTCAATTAATATTTCCAAAATGGAGAAAGCTTGAAGGGCAAACAACTTTTAATCTGCCACCACATGGTGCAATGGTTTTTGCAGCAACAATACCCAACTATGTAGAAGTTGAATTTATAGATGAAAATCTGGAAGAAATGCGTTTTGACGATGATGTTGATTTTGTTGGAATTACAATGTTGCTTACAACCCAGATAAAAAGAGGCTGGGCAATAGCTGATGAGTACAGAAAACGCGGGAAAAAAGTAATGTTTGGTGGTATTTCAACTATGTTACATGCCGAAGAAACTATGGAACATGCTGATGCTGTTTTTCTTGGAGAGGCTGAAGGACACATGGAGCAGGTTTTTAATGATTTTAGAAATGGTGAATTAAAAAAGGTGTATAATCACATGAACGATTTGCCTCCGATTGAGATTGTTGGCCCGGCGCGTCGTGAACTGTATAATAGAGATTTATATTACCACAAAGGAGTACAAATGCTTGATTTGTTTCATGCTTCACGTGGATGTAAATTCAACTGCTATCCTTGTGCGGTTTCTTATCTGGGTGGAAGAAAATTTCGTCCAAGACCAATTGATAAATCGATTGAAGAATTAGAAACAATAGATAACAACAGACTTTTTATTGTTGATAATTCTTTAGCTCAGGATACACAATGGGAAAAGGATTTATTCAAAGCAATGATCCCGTTAAAGAAAAAATGGTGTAGCCATACTATTGAAGATAAACCAGAAGTGCTTGATTTAGCTGCACAGGCTGGTGCATGGTATGTATATCAGGCAGTATTTGATACTTCTGATTATATTAAAAGGAGAGTAAAACAATATCATGATTATGGCATTGGAGTAGAAGGTACAATTTTATTAGGTTTGGATAACCAGACAGAGGACGATATAAAGCGACTAATTGATTTCTTATTAGAGATTGATCTTGATTTAGCAGAATTTACGATTTTAGCACCATTCCCACATACAAAAGCATGGACAGATTTACGTAAGCAGAACAGGATATTTAATTATAACTGGGACGATTATAATGCCGGTCAGGTTGTATATCATCCAAAACATATGAGTGCTGAAAGATTACAAGAGTTGTATCAGTATGCCTGGGACACTTTTTATAAAGATGAAACACAAGAAGAAAAGATGTTCAAATTGCTTAAAAAAGTAGTTTCTCGTGAGATTGAAGATGGTACATTCAGAAAACGCAGACAGGATTTATCAAAAACAAGTTTTGGAATAAATGTTAAAAATAAAATTGCTTAATAGTTATTACTATTATGTTATTTTCAAGTCAGGAAAAAAGCGAACGATAAATTAAATATCGAACACCGATTAACGAATAATGATTTTAGAAGTTGATTCAGTATGAATAAATATGATTTAGAAGAACGATTGATTGAGTTTTCTGTTTTGATAATTGAAATTGTAAATGAAATGCCCAATTCAAAAGC
>DAOWML010000040.1 GCA_030643125.1 Bacteroidales bacterium | reverse complement strand
TGAGTGAAATAAAACCTGTTGAAGGTAGATTCGAAACACTAAGGTCGGAAAATGGAATTACAGCAATTGTTGATTATGCTCATACTCCGGATGCTTTGTTAAATGTTTTAAATGCTATTAATCAAATCCGTAACGATAATCAGGAATTAATTACTGTTGTTGGTGCCGGGGGCGATCGCGATAAAACAAAACGCCCTGAAATGGCTAGGATTGTATCAGTTCATAGCGATAAGGTAATACTCACTTCCGATAACCCACGATCTGAAGATCCAAATACTATTATCGAAGATATGAAAGCAGGGATCGATTCAGAAAACAAAAAGAAAGTATTGGCAATTGCTGATAGAAAGGAAGGAATACGAACAGCATGTTTACTTGCAAAAAAAGGAGATATAATTCTGGTAGCAGGGAAAGGTCATGAAACATACCAGGAAATTAAGGGAGTAAAACAGCATTTTGATGATCGTGAAGTGATAAAACAAATTTTTAACGAACTATATAATTAGCAAGAATTATGCTTTATTATCTTTTTGCATATTTAGATCAGTTTGATTTTCCGGGCGCAGGAATGTTTCAATACATTTCGTTTCGTTCGGCGATGACCGTGATTACTTCTCTTATTATTTCGATGATTTTTGGTAAACGGGTTATTAATTTTTTGCGAAAACAACAAATAAGAGAAGAAATTCGGGATCTTGGCCTGGAGGGGCAAATGAACAAAAAAGGAACTCCGACAATGGGAGGAATTATCATCCTGGGATCTATTATTATTCCAACTTTATTATTTGCTGATATATTAAATATTTATGTGATCTTAATGCTTGTAACTACTGTATGGCTTGGATTTATTGGATTTTTAGATGATTTTATTAAAATATTTAAAAAGAATAAAGAAGGCCTTGCTGGTAAATTTAAAATTATCGGACAGATTGGTTTAGGATTAATTGTTGGTTTAACTCTTTTTCTGAACAATGATGTTGTAGTTCGCGAAAAAAATATTGAAAGTACAAGCATTACGACAGAACAAATAATAAAGGAAAATACAACTGAAAAAAACACACAACAATTTTCTCATAATATAAAATCAACAAAAACGACTATTCCATTTTTCAAAAACAATGAATTTGATTACGAATACCTTGTTAAATTTCTGGGGAAACATAGTCAAAAGGCTGCCTGGCTGGTATTTGTAATTGTGGTAATATTAATTGTTACAGCAGTTTCCAATGGCGCAAACCTAACCGATGGTTTGGATGGATTAGCAACAGGCACATCCGCAATTATTGGAGCAACATTAGGAATACTGGCTTATGTAGGCGGTAATGTAATTTATGCCGATTACCTGAATATTATGTATATCCCGTATACCGGTGAACTGGTAGTGTTTATGAGCGCATTTATTGGTGCAACCATTGGTTTCTTATGGTACAATTCATATCCGGCACAGGTTTTTATGGGCGATACAGGAAGTTTAGCCTTAGGTGGTATCATAGCAGTATTTGCAATTATCATTCGAAAAGAATTATTGATTCCGATTTTGTGTGGTATTTTCTTGATGGAGAATTTGTCCGTAGTAATGCAGGTAGGATATTTTAAATATACAAAACGCAAGTTTGGTGCGGGCCGAAGGATTTTTAAGATGTCTCCTTTACATCATCATTACCAGATGAAAGGATACCCTGAGCCAAAAATTGTAATGCGATTTATGATAATTGGGATAATTCTCGCAGTTATTACAATAGTAACGCTTAAAATCAGATAAAAATAAAAATGAGTAAACGAATTGTCATATTAGGTGCCGGCGAAAGTGGAGTAGGTTCTGCTATTCTTGCTCATAAGAATGGCGCTGATGTTTTTGTTTCTGATTTTGGGCAGATAAAGGATAAGTACCGGAAAAAACTTGATGACTATAAAATTTTATGGGAAGAAGGTAAACATACAAAAGAGTTAATTCTGAATGCTGATGAAATAATTAAAAGCCCGGGAATACCGGAAAAAGTTGCTATAGTTAAATCAGCTATTGACAAAGGAATTCCTGTTATATCTGAAATAGAATATGCTTCGCGATATACAGATGCTTTTAAAATATGTATTACCGGAAGCAATGGAAAAACAACAACAGCAACATTGATTTATCATATCCTGAAAAATGCAGGATTAAATGTTGGATTAGCAGGAAATGTTGGTCGGAGTTGGGCACAGCAGGTTGCAGGTGAAAACTTTGATTATTATGTAATTGAATTAAGTAGTTTCCAATTGGATGGAATGTACGATTTCAAAGCGGATATTGCCATTTTAATGAATATCACACCTGATCACCTGGACAGGTACGATGGAATGCAGGAGTATACCGATTCAAAATTCAGGATTATACAGAATCAAACTAGGAAAGACATTTTTATTTACTGTGCCGATGATGAAGTAACAATCTCAGAACTTGCAAAACGAGATATAAAAGCAAAACAGCTTCCTTTTTCATTAAATCAAAAATTTGCTGAGGGAGCATATAAAGAAAATGAAATTTTTAAAATTAAATATAAATCAAACGAGCTAACTATGTCAATACAAGATTTAGTTTTAAAAGGGCAGCACAATACGTATAATTCAATGGCTGCTGGTATTGCCTCACAGGTGCTGAAAATCCGTAAGGAAGATATTCGCGAAAGCCTGAGTAATTTTCAAGGTGTTGAGCATCGACTTGAACCGGTACTAAAAGTACATGGTATAGAGTTTATTAACGACTCAAAGGCAACAAATGTTAATTCAACCTGGTACGCACTTGAAAGTGTTTCGAATAATTTAATTTGGATCGCTAGCGGAATCGATAAAGGAAATGATTATTCGATTTTGGAAGAATTAGTGCGAAAAAAGGTAAAAGCAATTATTTGTCTTGGAAAAGACAATAAAAAAATTCACAAGGTTTTTGGTGAGATTGTTGAAACTATTATAGATGTACAATCTGCATCGGAAGCAGTTAAAACAGCGTATTATCTTGCGAAAAAAGGTGATTCGGTTTTATTATCGCCTGCTTGTGCAAGTTTCGATCTTTTTGATAATTATGAAGATCGTGGAAACCAGTTTAAGCAAGCGGTAAGAGAATTGTAGTTTTAAACGAAATTTTAAACATAGGAATCTGATAAGAATATGAGATTAAAGGAGATACTGTCTAAATATTTTAAAGGCGACAGAGTAATCTGGGGAGTGATTTTTACACTTTCAATTTTCTCATTGTTAGCTGTTTATAGTTCGACAGGAACTCTTGCTTATAAATACCAGGAAGGAAATACAGCATATTACATTATTAAACATTTTGTTTTGTTAGTTGCCGGATTGGGTATAATATTTATTACTCACCTGATTCCTTATAAATATTATTCGCGTTTATCACAGGTGTTCTTATACTTATCGATTTTCTTGTTGGCAATTACTTTAGTAATGGGAACAAGCCTGAATCAGGCATCACGATGGTTAACTTTGCCGGGCTTAGGATTCACAATTCAAACATCCGATTTTGCAAAATTAGCTTTGATAATGTATATAGCTCGTGTATTATCATTGCGTCAGGATGATAAAAAACTGAATGATTTTAATGGTGCATTTGTTTCCTTGATTTTACCGATTGTAATAGTTTGTGGTTTAATTATGCCTGCAAATTTATCAACAGCGGTTATTTTGTTTTCAACATCCTTCTTATTAATGTTTATTGGTCGTGTAAAAGTGAAATACCTTGTTGGAGTTGGGTTTGTTGGTGTTTTAGTGATAGCACTTATTATTGCAGGCGTTGTAATATCAGGAAGCCAGGGGCGTGTTGGAACGTGGCAACATCGAATTGAGAGTTTTACAGGTGGCGAAAGTGAAGATAATTACCAGATAGAACAAAGTAAAATTGCTATTGCAACAGGAGGAATATTTGGAAAAGGACCGGGAAACAGCACACAACGAAACTTTTTACCTCATCCATATTCAGATTTTATTTATTCAATAATAATTGAAGAATACGGATTTTTTGGTGGAGTTATTGTATTGTTTTTGTACTTGTTCCTTTTGTACAGGGCAGGAGTAATAGTCCGGAAAAGCAGACGGACATTTGCTGCTTTTCTGGCAATAGGTTTAACAATAAGCCTGGTTTTTCAGGCTATGATAAATATGGGTGTAGCAGTTCACCTTTTCCCTGTAACAGGGCAAACGCTTCCATTAGTTAGTATGGGAGGTTCGTCGATTTTATTTACAGGAGTGGCATTCGGAATTATTTTAAGTGTAAGCCGAAGCGTTGAAAAAAATGAGGAATTAATTACGGAACCTGAAACGAAAAGTGAAACAGAAGAATAAAAATATCATTATTAGTGGAGGAGGAACGGGAGGACACGTTTTCCCTGCAATATCTATTGCTAATGCTATAAAAGAAATTGAACCTGAAACCAATATTCTTTTTGTTGGAGCATTGGGTAAAATAGAAATGGAAAAAGTTCCTGCCGCTGGATATAAGATTATTGGTTTACCTGTTACCGGATTACAGCGACGATTAACTGTGAAAAATATTAGTTTCATTTTTAAATTGATTAGTAGTTTACGGAAATCAAAAAAAATTATTAAAGATTTTAAACCTGATGTAGTAGTTGGTGTTGGAGGTTATGCTAGCGGTCCTGTTTTACGAATAGCTAATAAAAGTGGAATACCAACATTAATTCAGGAGCAAAATTCATATGCCGGAATTACAAATAAATTATTGGCAAAAAAAGCTAAGAAAATTTGTGTGGCTTATGAAGGAATGGAAAAATATTTTCCAAAAGACAAAATTATTTTAACAGGCAATCCTGTTCGTCAGGATTTGCTGGATAAAATTGAAAGTAAAGAGGAAGCCATAAAGTATTTTGGGTTAGAGCAGGATAAAAAAACGATTTTAGTTGTTGGAGGAAGTTTGGGAGCACGAACAATAAATCAGAGTGTAATAAGAGATATTAATAAAATAGGGAAGTCTGGATTTCAGCTTTTATGGCAAACAGGAAAATATTATTTCGAAGATGCCAAAAAGATTGCTGAGGAATCAGCATATAAAAACATAAGAGTGCTTGATTTTATTACCAGAATGGATATGGCTTATGCTGCTGCAGATGTTATTATTTCAAGGGCAGGAGCTGGAACTATATCGGAACTATGTTTGGTTGGAAAACCAGTTATTCTGGTTCCGTCGCCAAATGTAGCTGAAGATCATCAGACCAAAAATACAATGGCTTTGGTAAATAAAAATGCAGCAATTATGATTAAAGATGCAGAAGCACGTGAAAAATTAATTGACTCTGCATTGGATTTGATTAAAAATGAAGAACAGATAAAAAAATTATCAGAAAATATAAAAGAAATGGCTTTACGCGATTCCGCAAAAATCATTGCTAAGGAGGTTTTAAAACAAGTAGAAAATGTCTGAAAATAAAGAAAATGAGATTATGTTACCTGATGAAATCATAATCAATAAGATATATGTGATACGAGGTAAGAAGGTGATGATAGACCATGATCTTGCAGAACTTTATGGAGTTGAAACAAAGCAATTAAAGAGAGCGGTGAGGCGTAACATAAAACGTTTTCCTGAAGATTTTATGTTTGAAATGATACAATCAGAATTTGATAACTTGAGGAGCCAAATTGGTACCTCAAGTTGGGGTGGCACCCGATATATGCCTATTGTCTTCACAGAACAGGGTGTTGCAATGTTATCAAGTGTGTTGAACAGCGATAGAGCAATAGCTGTAAATATTCAAATAGTAAGGGTGTTTACTAAAATGCGTGAAATACTCGAAACACATAAAGAGATTTTACAAAAGCTTGATCAATTGCAAAAGAAAGAAATAGAACAAGATGACAAGATTATGTTGATTTTTGAATATTTAAAACAATTAGAACAGGTAAAACATGAAGAATTAGAACAATCAAAACGCAAGAAAATAGGATACAAACACAAACACAACGAAGACGAATAATAGCTTAAAACAAAAATGGATATTAAGACAATACATAATGTTTATTTTTTAGGAATTGGTGGAATTGGCATGAGTGCCATAGCCAGGTATTATAATACTATTGGTAAAAATGTGGCGGGTTACGATAAAGTTTCAAAACCATTAACCGACGATTTAATAAATGAAGGTATTTATATTCATTTTAGCGATGATATTTTAAATATTCCTAAAGAGTTTAAAAACAAACACAATACACTGGTAGTTTACACTCCTGCTATTCCAAAGAATCATAAGGAGCTAAATTATTTTATTGAAGAAGGGTTTGAGATTAAGAAACGTTCTGAAGTTTTAGGAATGCTTTCACGCGAAAAGATATGTATTGCTATTGCCGGAACACATGGCAAAACTACCATTACAACTATGATTGCTCATTTAATGAGAAAATCGAGAATGGGATGCAATGCTTTTTTAGGTGGTATTTCGAAAAATTACAAAACCAATTTTTTAGCCGATAAGGATAGTAAATATGTTGTTGTTGAGGCGGATGAATTTGACAGATCATTCTTACATCTTAATCCGCAAAAAGCAATAATATCTGCTGTTGATGCTGATCATTTAGATATTTATTCTGATGAAAATGATTTGAAAAATGCATTTAAACAGTTTGTAAATCAGATTAATCCGGGAGGGAAATTATTAGTAAAAGCTGGATTAGATTTTAAAATTCCGGAAAGAAATGATATTGAAATTTACACTTATTCTTTAGACAAGGAATCTGATTTCAGAGCCGAAAATATTCGGATTGAAAACGGACTGTATGTTTTCGATTTTATTGGAATAAAAGGTAGAATCAATAATTTAAAACTAGGTTTACCCGGCATAATGAACCTTGAAAATGCAATAGCAGCAATCGGAATAGCAACAATATCCGGCGTTCATAACGATGAGATTTTCAATTCTTTAAAGAAATTTAAAGGAATTCAACGCCGGTTTGATTATCAAATCCAACGTGATGATTTTGTGTATATTGATGATTATGCACATCATCCTGAAGAGCTGAGAGCATCCATCGGATCAGCAAAAGAATTATTTAAGGGAAAAAGAATAACAGGAATTTTTCAGCCACATTTATATACTCGCACAAGAGATTTTGTGAGTGGATTTGCAGAAAGTCTGGAATTGCTTGATGAAATAATCCTGTTAGATATATATCCGGCACGAGAAGAGCCGGTTCCTGGAGTAAGTTCAGAATTAATTTTTAATAAAATTAAAAATCAAAATAAAATTTTATGTACAAAAGCTGAACTATTGGAAATATTAAAGAATAAAAAACCTGAAGTTCTGATGACTTTGGGAGCCGGTGATATAGATGAATTTATTGAACCAATTAAAAAATTATATAATAAAATCTAGGTGAAAATTTTAAAAAACATATTGATTTGGGTTTTTATAATTGCGTATTTCGTAGTTGCAATGAGTTTTGTTAAAGAACGAAGAAACAAAATTCTTTGTCATGATATTAAGGTAGTAATTTTAGATAGTTTACGAAACGGTTTTATTACGGTAAGCGATATTGAAGACTTTTTCCATGAAACTGATATGAATGTTATCGGAACATCGGTAATGTCAATCAATACAAAAGAACTGGAAAGAAAGTTAAAACAATATGCTTCTGTAAAAAACTCGGAAGTTTATGTTACGCTTGAAGGCGATATCAGGGTTGAGATTGATCAGCGAAATCCGATTGTAAGGGTTATAAATAAACGCAAACAAAGTTATTATATCGATCAGGAAGGAACAATAATGCCGTTATCGAGCAAATACTCATCGCATGTTTTAGTTGCTAACGGTAATATTGTTGAGCATTTTGAAGTAAACAGAACACGTGAAATATATTGCGACAATCCCGATAATTATCGGAATGAAAATTGGAAAAGAAATCATCTGGTATGTGATTTATACGAGTTGAGTAAATTTATTTACGAAGATGATTTTTGGAAAGCACAAATAGAACAAATTTATGTAAATGATGAATATGAGTTTGAGTTAATTCCACGTGTTGGAGCACATATTATTTACTTCGGAAGTATCGAGAATTATAAAATAAAATTTAGAAACCTGCGAGCATTTTATCTGCAAGGATTAAATAATGTTGGTTGGAATAAATACGATAAAATAAGTTTAAAATTTGAAAATCAAGTAATTTGTACAAAACGATAATATGATGAGTCAAAAAGAAGATTTTGTTGCAGCAATAGACATAGGAACAACAAAGATTGTTGCCATTGTCGGTAAAAGAAAAGAAAACGGCAAGGTCGAAATTCTTGGAATTAGCAAAACCGCTTCGAAAGGAGTTAAGCGTGGTGTTGTTTTAAACATTGAAGAAGCAGTAAATTCTATTCAGAAAGCTGTTGAAGATGTTCAGTTCACCATTGGGAAGCAAATTTCGGATGTTTATGTTGGTATTGCCGGTCAACACATTAAGAGTATAAAAAATCGTGGTTATATTAATCGTGATTCTTACGATGATGAAATAACTAAGGATGATATTAATGCTCTTATCCAGGATATGTATAAAATTCCTATTGATATTGGAGAGGAAATTATTCATGTTCTTCCTCAAAATTACATTGTCGATAATGAAACGGGTGTAAAAAATCCTATTGGAATGTCGGGGAAACGTGTTGAAGCGAATTTTCACATTGTAATTGGGCAAATTGCATCGGCCAAAAATATTGGAAAATGTATTACTAAAGCAGGATTAAACCTTAGTCAACTGGTGTTGGAGCCTTTAGCTTCATCGGAGGCAGTGCTTACTGCTGATGAAAAAGAAGCAGGCGTGGCTTTGGTTGACATAGGTGGTGGAACTACTGATATTGCAGTATATTACGATGATATTATAAGGCATACAGCAGTTATCTCTTTTGGCGGAGATGTGATTACAAAAGATATTAAAGAAGGATGTTCGATCTTACAGCGTCAGGCTGAATTATTAAAAATACAATATGGTTCGGCTTTAGGCGATTTGGCAAAAGATACAGAAGTTGTTTCTATTCCCGGAATTAGTGGACGTGAGCCAAAAGAAATATCTTTTAAAAGCTTAGCTTACATAATTCAATCCCGAATGGAAGAAATCCTTGATGCCGTAATATATGAAATCGAGAATTCAGGATATTTCGATAAATTAAGTGCAGGCATTGTTTTAACAGGTGGTGGAGCTTTGTTAAAACATCTTCCGGCATTATTTAAATTCAAAACAGGAATGGATGTTCGAATTGGCTATCCTACCGAACATTTAGCTTCAGATGCTATTCCTGAGGTTAATCATCCTATGCATGCAACAGGTGTAGGGCTTATTCTAAAAGGATTTGAGCAAAATGATAAAAATAAAAGTGCTGTTAAACTTAATGAATCGGAAACTGAACTTGAAGATAATGTTGCAGAAGAGAATGATGATGTGAAAAGGGAAAGCAAATCCGGATTTATGGGTAATTTAAAGAAGGTATTTACAGATATCTTCGATGAAAATGACGCGGAAATGTAGTTAATTAAATATGACTCATTTAATATCAAATTAAGTAACTGGTAAAATTAAATATTATGACTGATGATTTAATGAATTTCGATTTACCTGTCGACAGGTCTTCAATAATTAAAGTTATTGGAGTTGGTGGAGGAGGTGGTAATGCAGTTAATCACATGTTCAGACAGGGCATCAAAGATGTTAATTTTGTGGTTTGTAATGCTGATGCACAGGCGCTTGCAAATAGTCCTGTAACAGTAAAAGTTCAATTAGGCGAGTCTTTAACCGAGGGTCGTGGAGCAGGAAATAAACCTGAAATTGGTCGTCAGGCTGCAATCGAAAACCTTGATGATATTGTTGATATTCTGGGAGGTAACACAAAAATGGTTTTCATTACTGCAGGTATGGGTGGAGGAACAGGAACCGGAGCAGCGCCAATAATAGCTAAGGCTGCTAAAGAAATGGGCTTATTAACGATCGCAATCGTTACAATCCCTTTTCGTTTCGAAGGAGACCGCCGAATTAGTCAAGCTGTGGAAGGAATTAGCGAGATTGAAAAATATGTAGATTCATTACTTGTTATTAATAATGAGAAGTTACGTGAAGTTTGCGGTAATTTGAAATTTTCAGAAGCTTTTTCGTATGCTGATAATGTTTTGGCAACTGCAGCAAAAGGAATTGCAGAAATAATAACTGTTTCTGGATATATAAATGTTGATTTTGCTGATGTAGAAACAGTTCTTTCAAATAGTGGTGTTGCTTTAATGGGTACAGGTATTGCCGAAGGCGAAGACCGAGCCGTAAAAGCAGTTCAGCAAGCATTAACATCTCCATTATTAAATGATAACGATATTAATGGAACAGAAAATATATTGTTAAATATTACATCCGGAACAAACGAAATTACTATGGATGAAATTGGCGAAATAGCCGATTATGTTAATAGTGAAGTGGGTTCAAGTCCTAACATTATTTGGGGAACAGGTGCTGACGAAAAACTTGGGGAAAGTATTGGCATTACTATAATTGCTACAGGTTTCGAGAGTAATAGTATCCCAGAACTTTACGCTAAGAAAACCACTAAAAAGACCATAACCTTATCAGAAAGTGAAAATGTAGTTAAAAGAGAAGCTCCAACATTAATATTGGATGATGAACTTATAGATGAAGAAGATAAAAGCCTGGATTTAACTCAACGTACTTTAGATTTTGATATAAAGAAAAGCAGAAATACAGATTCTGATAAATTTGTTGTTCTTCAGGAACCTGAATCAGATACTGAAGTAGCGGTTGAAACTAAAAAATCGGAGATTTTGAAAAAATTGAATGAATCTCGTGAAAGGATGAAAGAGAGACGAATGGATTCATCAAAAATTAAAGATAATATCGACGAGTTTGAAAGTGAACCTGCATATAAACGAAAAAATCTAAAAATAGAACAACCTGATCATTCTGATGATTCAAAAGTTTCACGTTACTCACTAAAAGATGATGAGGATAATGATGGAGCTACTTTAAATCCGAATAATTCTTATTTACATGATAATGTGGATTAATTGAAAGCTTTTGGCTGTTAGCTATTAGTTTCTTCAAGTCAATAAAAAAGCGAAAGATAAATTGAATATCGAACACCGATTAACGAATGATGATTTTAGAAGTTGATTAAATATGAATAAATATGATTTACCTGCCTGCCGGCAAGGCAGGGAAGAACGATTGATTGAGTTTTTAGTTTTGATAATTGAGATTGTAAATGAAATGCCTAATTCAAAAGCAGAAAATCATTTATCTGGACAGTTAGTTCGTTCCGGGACATCAGTTTCATTGAATTACG
>DAOWML010000286.1 GCA_030643125.1 Bacteroidales bacterium | reverse complement strand
TTGTGGAACAGGCGTTACTGCTTCTGCCATAAGTGCATCAATTTATTCTGATTCTGATAAAAACTCATATGATATTATTACAAAAGGTGGCTATTTAAATGTTTCGTTCAAGAAACAGGATAGTAATACATTTTCCGATATTTGGTTAACAGGCCCCGCTACTTTTGTTTTTAATGGAGAAATTGATATTTAAACATAAACTAATTTCCTAAGTCTAATCCTAAAAATAAATATATAATCATGAAAAATATTAATCACTTTTTCATTTTAAGCTTTGTTTGCTTAATAAGTTTAAATGTTTTTGCCCAATCGGATGAAAGTAAAGATGTACTTATTGAAAAATTAAATGATCAACTTGAATACCTGAATCATCGTCTTGACAGGTTAGAAAAAATTTCAGATGATATTCTTTGGTATAATAAAATTGGTGATATAGCATACATTGATAAGGTATATATTTACGGCCCTCCGAAATGGAAAGAGAAAAATCCAACTGCACAGGGTGCAGGAAATCCAGTAAAATTCTGGACATATACTTTTATTCCAAAAGATATTGATCCCTCGAAAAAATATCCACTTATAGTATTGCCACACGGAGGTGTACATGCTGATTTCACAACTTATTACGCACATATTATTCGTGAATTGATGGCGCAACAATACATAGTTGTAGCAGCCGAATATCGTGGAAGTACAGGGTATGGTAAAGGTCTTTATGAAAAAATTGATTACGGTGGATTGGAAACAGAAGATGTTAATGCCAGCCGCCAGTTTATGATTGACAATTATGAAATTGTTGATGCTAACAGGGTTGGAATAATTGGATGGAGTCATGGTGGCTTGATAGCATTAATGAATATTTTCGATCATCCTGAAAATTACAAAGTAGCTTTTGCCGGAGTTCCTGTAAGCGATTTAATAGCAAGAATGGGCTATCAAACTCAAAGTTATCGTGATTTATATTCTGCAGATTATCATATTGGCAAAACAGCATTTGAAGATGTGGATGAATACAGAAGGCGTTCTCCAGCCTGGAATACACACAAATATACAGGTACTCCTCTTTTGATTCATACAAATACTATTGATGATGATGTTAATGTTCTTGAAGTAGAACATCTGATTAAATCTTTAAAAGCCGAAGGTAAAAAATTTGATTATGAAATATTTCAAGCAGTACCGGGAGGACATTCATTCGACAGAATGGACACTAAACATGCCCGAGAAGTTCGTGTGAAAATTTATAATTTTCTGGACCAATACCTACATCCACCTAAAAAAATTAAAACAGTACGAGATTTAGAAAAAGCAGCTTACAAATTCAATTAACAGTTTATTTACCAATTTATTACAAAAGAAAGTAATTGCTAATATAATTCCGAATATAAAAATGGCGATAATATTATCGCCATTTTTATTTATCTTTTAATCAAAGCATTTATACATCAATTCTTGCATATTTAGCATGCTTTTCAATAAATTCTCTACGTGGAGGAACTTCATCACCCATTAGCATAGAGAAAATATGATCTGCTTCTGCGGCACTATCAATTGTTACCTGACGTAATGTTCTTTGCTCAGGATCCATTGTAGTATCCCAAAGTTGTTCAGCATTCATCTCACCTAAACCTTTGTATCTTTGAATCCCTACTGATCCGTCTTTACCTTTTCCAAGTTCTTCAACAGCTGCATTACGTTCTTCTTCGGACCAGCAATATTGTTGAGCTTTTCCTTTTTTTATGAGATATAACGGAGGTGTTGCTATATACAAATAACCTCTATTAATTAACTCCGTCATATAACGGAAAAAGAAAGTCATAATTAAGGTTTCAATGTGACTCCCATCTACATCGGCATCACACATGATAACAATTTTATGATATCTTAATTTCTCAAGGTTAAGCTCTTTACTATCTTCTTCGGTTCCTAATGAAACACCTAATGCAGTAAAAATATTTTTAATCTCTTCGTTTTCAAATATTTTATGTTGCATTGCTTTTTCTACATTCAGAATTTTTCCCCGCAATGGCATAATAGCCTGGAATTTTCTATCGCGACCAGCTTTAGCCGTTCCACCTGCCGAATCTCCCTCAACAAGAAATAATTCGCAATTTTCAGGATTTTTATCAGAGCAATCCGATAACTTACCCGGTAATCCTGACCCAGATAAAATATTTTTACGTTGAACAAGTTCTCTTGCTTTACGAGCAGCATGCCGAGCTGTAGCTGCAATAATTACTTTCTGAACAATAATTCTGGCATCTTTGGATTCTCCTCAAGATAATTAGATAACGATTGACTTACCGCCTGATCTACAGAACCCATTACTTCTGAATTACCTAATTTAGTTTTAGTCTGTCCTTCAAATTGAGGTTCCTGAACTTTAACAGAAATAATAGCAGTTAATCCTTCACGAAAATCATCACCACTAATATCAAATTTTAGTTTAGCAAGCAAGCCCGACTTCTCAGCATAACTTTTTAATGTCCTGGTTAATCCACGGCGGAAACCCGATAAATGAGTTCCACCCTCAATGGTATTAATATTGTTTACATAAGAATGAACATTTTCTGAAAAGGATGTATTGTAACATAACGCAATCTCAACAGGAATCCCATTTTTTTCGGTATCCAGATGAATTATGTCATCGATAAGTTTTTCACGGGAAGTATCAAGGAAAGAAACAAACTCTTTTAATCCTTCTTCTGAATAAAAAAAATCTTTTCTAAATCCGTTTCCGTTTTCATTTCCGTTTCCGTTTTCATTTCCGTTTTCTTCAACTTCTCTTCTATCTTCAATAGAAAGGTGTATTCCTTTATTTAAGAATGCCAACTCACGCAATCTTGATGCGAGCACCTCATAACGATATTCTTTAACCTCAAAAATACTGCTATCCGGTTTAAAAGTAATTATTGTACCTGTTTTATCAGTGTCACCTATTATTTCAATATCACCCTTTGGTTTTCCAATCTGATATTCCTGAACATATATTTTACCATTGCGATGAATTTCGGCGCGCAAATCAGACGAAAGTGCATTTACACACGATACACCAACACCATGCAACCCACCAGAAACTTTATATGAATCTTTATCAAATTTACCTCCTGCATGAAGAACGGTCATTACAACTTCTAATGCTGACTTCCCCTCTTTTTCGTGAAGATCAACAGGAATCCCTCTACCATCATCAGTTACCGTTATTGAGTTATCTTCATTTATAAGGACATCGATATTATTACAAAAGCCTGCCATAGCTTCGTCAATTGAATTATCGATTACCTCGTATACTAAATGATGAAGGCCTTTTTCGCTAATATCACCAATATACATTGCAGGTCTTTTACGAACTGCTTCTAATCCTTCTAAAACCTGAATACTATCGGCTGAATAATCATTATTGTTACCCTTTTGCACAGCTCCATTCAATTCATCATTTTTCAGATCGCTCATCTTATAATTATTTAGTTATTACATTATTTAAAATTT
>DAOWML010000090.1 GCA_030643125.1 Bacteroidales bacterium | reverse complement strand
ATTTTCATGTCTTAAAAATGAACAAAATAACTTCGTCAATTTTGCAAACTTTATTTCTTAACAAGCACTAAGTGAAAAGATATTAATTTTTATCATAATATACATTATAAAAGTCAACAATATTTTTGTCATAATTAAGTATCAATATTTTTAACATTTAATAGTTCTAATTTATCCATATTCAGTGCCGTTAAAGTTCCTAACTTTTCCCGATTTGTATAAACACAACCCGAATCAATATTAAATACATTATTAGCTTTATTTAAAATTTGGGATTTTACTTGACCGAACGACACAGGAGTATGACCATGAATAATTTTTTTCGCTTTTGTAATTTCCAAATTATATTGTTCTTCTCTTGTCCATAGCATCGTTTCAAAATCAGTAAATGGATATTTAAGTTTAAAGTTAAATCCTGCATGAACAATATAATAATCAGAAAGTTCGATAAAATAGGGTAATGAAGTAAGAAAACGAAAATATTTTTCAGGTATTAAATCCTTTACAGTTTTATTTAAATTAGCCATAGCATTAAAACTTCTTATGGTATGTTCGGCTCCGTTAAAGCTCCAGTTTGAGTCTGTGATTTTTTGATTATACGTATATGCATGTATCAGCATTTGTTCATGGTTTCCGCGAACAGATGTTATTTTAAACCCACTGTTTTTTAATTCTAAAATATAATCAATTACAGCCTTTGAATTTGGTCCGCGATCAATCAAATCTCCAACAAAATAGAGCTCAGGATGTCTATGAATTAAACATATTTGACGAATAAGTTCTTTGAGAGTTTTAATACATCCATGTATGTCGCCAATACAATATCTCATTTTCTGAAATTTTTAATAAAATACATATTAAATTAACGTTTGTCAAGAGTATATAGAATTTAAATTTCGTTTAATTGGGTTTTTAGCTAATTACTGTTTTATGTAATTAAAAGATCGGAATTAATAAAAAAAACAGCAATTCGCTTATAGCGATATTGCTGTTTTCTACTTTTAAAAGTAAAATTTTAAATTAGTGATATAAATATCGTTTAATTTTTTTTGTTGCAGTTTTTACAAAAGGAACTGTATGCGGAACAACAGAGTGTATTCTCGAAAATTTATTTACTCTTGAGTTAACATAATCTTGTAATTCAGTCTTTAATTCTTCGGCTTTTTTCCTGGCATAATCAACAGCTTCTTCTTTAAAATGTTGAAATTGTTTTTCCAGTTCTTCGTAATTGAAGTGTACTAATGCAACTAACTTTCCTTTCTTTTCAATAACGATTGATTCTAGAACGTATCTAAAATTATTTATAACAGATTCAATTTCTTCAGGATAAATATTTTCGCCACTGGCGCCTACAATTATATTTTTAATTCTCCCCTTAAGAAACAGGAAGTTGTCTTTGTCAAAATAACCAAGATCTCCGGTTTTTAACCAACCATCATGAGTTAAAACGTCTTTAGTTAGTTCCGGTTCCTTATAATATCCTTTCATGATATTATCACCTTTGGCCCATACTTCGCCTTCACCAGTTTTAGGATTAGCATTATTGATTTTAATTTCAACACCTTCCATTACCGGTCCAATTGCTCTAAACTTTGAAATTCTTGGGTTTGATCCTGAAAGCAATGGGGCAGATTCTGTTAATCCATATCCTATGGCATAAGGGAATTTAGCTTCTCTTAAAAACTTTTCAACCACAGGGTCGAGCGCTGCACCTCCAATACCAAAGAATTCTAATTTACCACCAAATGTTTCATATAGTTTTTTGCCTGCTAACTTATTTAAGGCTTTTCTTATAAACGACAATTTATATAAAATAGCCAGGATTTTGCTATTTGTAAATTTAGGTAGAATCTGATTTCTGTAAATTTTTTCTATTACCATTGGCACACTAAAAATATGCGTAGGTTTTACTTTTTGCATTGCCGGTATTAGCGCACTTGGGGTAGGAGGTTTTTCAAGGTAATATACCGATGCTCCTTGTAAAATAGGAACTATTAATCCTAAAGTGTTTTCATAAGAATGCGATAATGGCAATATTGAAAGAAAACGATGTCGTGATTTTACACGTTCAACTGAAAGACTCTGTACAGCATCAAAAACAATATTTTTGTGTGTTAACATTACACCTTTTGATTTTCCTGTAGTTCCCGATGTATATATGATAGATGCCAGATCAGATTCTTCGACTATGAAGTTATTTTTATAATTGATGTTTGCTGTTGTTGACTTGGCTTTTACTATTTCAAAATCATCGGTATAAATGATTGTTTCAAGCAGATTAACAGGCAAATGTTCAATTTTAGAATACATTAATTTAGAAATAAAAATCCCTTTGGGTTCGGAATGTTCTATTATATTCTGAATTTCATCTTTATGAAAATCAGGTAATAAAGGAACAGCGATAGCTCCAATAGACGTAATGGCAAAAAAAGCAACCCCCCAGTTAGGCATGTTCCTGCTTAAAATAGCTACTTTGTCTCCTTTTGTAATTCCTTGACCGATAAGTACTTTTTTAATCTTTTCGATTTCGGAGTTAAGATCATTATACGTAAACGATTCTTCATTTACATACGATAAAGCTATATTCTCACCATAAAGTTTAAAGCTGTTTTGCAATAAAGATGGTAATGTTTGATTTTCTAGTTTATTCATAATTATTTAATATGAAGTAAGTTAAAATCATACGGTTGTGAATACTTTTTATTCACATATTTAGATTGTTAAGTGTTGTCAAAAGTAGTATTTAATATTATTAAAGGAAATTATATGTTAATTAAATATTAACAATCTTAATTTAAAAATGTTTATTCGGCTATTTTGGTTTTAATGGGAATAATGGCTACTAAAGAAATGGGTAAAGCTAGCACGATAGTGAAACTGTCCGGAGATGAAATAATTTCGTAATCGACATAATTATAATTATTGAGTAATATCGTGGTGTTCGGATAGGAGTCAGATTAATTTAAAAAACTTTATATATATTTATATAAATAAATTGATTTGATTAATTTTGGCTTGAATTAATTGATTTATAAATGAAAAAGATAAAAGCATTTCAAGACTATTATCCTGATCACTTAAGCCACTGCTACGGTTGTGGAAACCTAAATGAACATGGATATCAAATAAAAACTGTTTGGGATGGTGATGAAACATTAAGTACATTCACTCCTAAACCATATCATACTGCTATTCCTGGTTTTGTATATGGCGGTTTAATTGCTTCTCTGATTGATTGTCATGGTACAGGTTCGGCAGCGGCTGCAATGTATAAAAAGGAAAACAGGGAGATGGATACAGAACCCTCATTCAGGTTTCTAACCGGTACGTTAAATGTAAAATACTTAAAGCCGACACCTATTGATTGCACTTTGCAGATTAGAGGGAGAATTAGAGAAATTAATGGAAGAAAGGTTATCGTTGATGTGGAGGTATTCGCTAATGATATTGTAACTGCAACCGGAGAGGTTGTAACAATCCAGGTTCCGGATAAATATATTAAAGAAATAATAAAAAGTGGTACTTCGTAAAGAAATACCACTTCAGATTTATTATTGGGTCATATTTTAGTAAACACGTACATCTTCATCTCCATGTAACACATCAAGCCCTTTCAAGGCTAATGTTTGTATATCATCGGATCCAGGAAATACAGAAACAGGTGCTATATCTTCAACTCTTTCTAATATTTTACGAACAAACCATGAACTATGAGCAATTGATCCTGTAATTAATATGGCATCTACCTTTCCTCCTAAGACTGCATACATAGAACCAATAGTTTTAGATACCTGATATGCCATAGCTTCAAAAATAAATGTAGCTTCTTTATCACCTTCTTCTACTCTTTTGTTAATCTCCATACCGCTAAAAGTTCCAAAATAAGCATACAAACCACCTTCCATACTTACTTTTTTCAACAACTCTTCTTCGGTATATTTCCCGCTAAAACATAGTCTGATAAGATCTCCTGTAGGTAAACTACCAGCTCTGATAGGAGAAAACGGGCCATCACCATCGTATCCCATATTTGAGTCGATAACACATCCTTTTTGGTGTGCACCAACGGTGATTCCAGATCCTAAATGAGCAACAATTAAATTCAGATCTTTATATTCTTTATGTATGGATTTTGAATATTGATGTGCGATATATTTTTGATTTAGTGCATGAAAAATAGACTTTCTTTTTAGTTCAGGTAAACCTGTAACCTTTGCAAGATCATTATATTCATCGACAACTACCGGATCAGCAACGAAAGCATTTGCATTTGGGAACTTATCAACAATGCTACCGGCAATTAATCCACCTAAATTTACCACATCTGTGCCCTGAATTGAATTAGCAAGATCCTGTTTTACTTTATCTGTAATAAGATAAACACCTGATTTTACAGGTTTAAGCAAACCACCTCTGCTAATCACAAGTCTAATTTTTTCGAAATCAATATCATTATCTTTCAACTCTTTTATAACTGCATCTTTTCTATAATTTGTCTGGTCTTCGATCTTTGAAAATTTTAGCAAATCTTCTTCAGGATGTATTATTTTTTTTAAAAACACAAGGTTTTTATTATTGTAAATTCCAATTTTAGTAAAAGGAATTCTGGGATTAATGACAAGAATTAAATTTTCTGCTGAATAATCTATTTTGTAATTCATACTTAGAGTTTTATAGAGTTATTGAATTTGTTAAAAAATGATTCTATTAAATTTATTTCAAGATACGTTGAAAGATTTAAATATCAAAAATATATTTCTAAGGTTTCAAATATATTTACATATTTCTTCTATACTGGCCTCCTACTTCATACAAAGCATTTGTTATTTGTCCAATAGAACAATGTTTTGTTACTTCCATCAGGTATTCGAAAGTGTTTTTATTATCAAGAACCGCTTGTTTGAGATCTGTTAATATCTTCTTAGAAATATTTTCATTTGCCTTATGTAAGCGTTTCAAATTTTCGATTTGATAATTTTTCTCTTCCTCAGTTGCTCTGATTACTTCTTTTGGAACTATAGTTGGTGAACCTTGAGATGATAAAAATGTATTCACTCCCATAATAGGAAGTTCGCCACTGTGTTTAAGAGACTCATAATAGAGAGATTCGTCCTGAATCTTGCCCCTTTGATACATTGATTCCATTGCACCTAAGACACCTCCGCGATCTGTAAGCCTGTCAAACTCCAGTAATACCGCTTCTTCCACAAGATCCGTTAATTCTTCTATAATAAAAGATCCTTGTAAAGGATTCTGGTTTTTTGCCAATCCATACTCATGATTGATTATCATTTGAATAGCTATTGCTCGCCTGACAGATTCTTCTGTAGGAGTGGTAATAGCCTCGTCATATGCATTTGTATGTAAGGAGTTACAATTATCGTAGATTCCTGAAAGTGCCTGAAGAGTGGTTCTAATATCATTAAATTCGATTTCCTGAGAATGTAAAGACCTTCCGGAAGTTTGAATGTGGTACTTAAGTTTTTGAGATAAAGAGTTGGCTTTATATTTATTTTTCATTGCTTTTGACCATATTATTCTGGCTACTTTCCCAATCACAGAATATTCAGGATCCAAACCATTAGAAAAGAAAAATGATAAGCTAGGTGCAAAATCATCTATTTTCATGCCCCGCGATAGATAATACTCGACAAATGTGAAACCATTGGCCAGGGTAAAAGCAAGTTGAGTAATAGGGTTAGCTCCGGCTTCAGCCATATGATAACCAGAAATGGATACCGAATAGAAATTCTTAACATTTTCATCAATAAAATACTCCTGAATATCACCCATCATTTTTAGAGCAAAATCAGTTGAGAAGATACATGTATTTTGTGCCTGATCCTCTTTTAAAATATCAGCCTGAATTGTTCCTCTCACTTTATGTAATGTATTTTCCTTTATTTTGTTATAAATATCTTTAGGTAATACCTGATCGCCGGTTACTCCTAATAGAAATAAACCTAATCCGTTACTCGTATCTGGTAAATTACCTTGATATTCAGGGAGATTCCCCCCTCTCTCTTTGTATATTTTCTTAATTTGTTTTTTTACTTTTTCTTTCAGGCCATTCTCAATTATATATTTTTCGCAACTTTGATCAATAGCTGTATTTATGAAATAACCAACCATAAAGGGAGCGGGTCCGTTAATTGTCATCGAAACTGATGTGTAAGGATCAAGAAGATCAAAACCTGAATAAAGCTTTTTAGCATCATCTAAACAAGCCACTGAAACACCGGAATTGCCAATTTTCCCGAAGATATCAGGCCGAATATCAGGATTTGCTCCATAAAGTGTAACGGAATCGTAGGCTGTAGATAAACGTTTTGCTTTTTGTCCTTTTGAAAGATAATGGAATCTTTTATTGGTTCGTTCAGGTCCTCCTTCTCCGGCAAACATTCGCGTTGGATCTTCCGATTCGCGTTTAAAGGGAAATACACCTGCTGCATATGGAAACTCTCCGGGTACATTTTCTTTTAAATTCCATTTTAAAATGTCACCCCAGGAAGAATAGGAAGGAAGAGCAATTTTAGGTATCTTAGATTGAGATAATGATTTAATATGCGTTTCTACTTTAATTGATTTTCCTCTAACCTCGTATGTATAAAATTCATTCTTATATTTTTTCTTTTTGCTTTCCCAGTTCTCAATTATCTTAATACTTTCGTTGCCAAGGTCATCTTTCAATGATGCAATTCTATTCTTTATCTGTTCTGAAAATCCATTTTTATTTCCAATTTCTGCCTCTGAGGTAACCAAAGCTTGCCATCGGTTTGCTATTTTTGCCTGATCCTCAACATGTTGATTGTAAGTTCTTATGGTGTCAGCAATTTCTGAAAGATATCTTACTTTGCCAGATGGTACAACTTGCTCTTTATTATGGCTAATTCGTAATGAATAATTTGTTTCAGGAAAATTGAATCCGGTTTTCGCAGTTACTGTTTTCATCAACTTATCAAACAGAATATTTACTCCTTCATTATTGTATTGTGAGGCAATTGTTCCAAAAACAGGCATTTCATCAACAGGAGTTTCAAATAATAAATTATTCCTTTGATATTGTTTTTTCACATCGCGTAAAGCATCCAACGCTCCTTGTTTATCAAACTTATTCAATGCTATAATATCAGCATAATCAAGCATTGCTATTTTTTCCAGTTGAGATGCTGCTCCATAGTCCGGAGTCATGACATAAAAATACACATCGCTCTGGTCAATAATTTCTGTATCAGATTGCCCAATACCGGATGATTCTAAAATGATTATATCAAAATTTGCATATTTAAGAATATCAATTGCATCCTTAACATGAGCAGATAAAGCCAGATTTTGTTGTCGTGTTGCCAGCGAACGCATATAAATATTAGGATGATTAATTGAATTCATTCTAATTCTGTCGCCCAATAAAGCACCGCCACTTTTCCTTTTTGATGGGTCGACGGTTACTATTCCAATATTCAGATCCGGATATATATCTATAAACCTCCTGATTATTTCATCAACGATGGAAGATTTGCCAGATCCACCTGTCCCGGTAATTCCAATTACCGGAGTATTTAAATCAACAATATCTTTTCGAATATTATCTAAATAATCTTTGGCTTGCTCAGAGTAATTTTCTGCTTTTGTGATCAAAGATGCTATTTCATATTGATCCTTAGATTTAACTTTTTCAAGATTGATTTCCTCAGATCCAAGAGGATAATCCGACTTTTGCATCAAATCATTAATCATACCCTGCAAACCCATTCTTCTTCCATCATCAGGAGAATAGATACCTGCAATACCATATTTCTGCAATTCATCATTTTCCTTAGGTAAAATAACTCCACCGCCACCACCAAAAATTTTTATATGTCCACAACCCCTTTCATGTAACAGGTCAAACATAT
>DAOWML010000173.1 GCA_030643125.1 Bacteroidales bacterium | reverse complement strand
ATTTCTCAGATGCCAGACCTAAAGTTCATCATCCAAACACTTCTAAAGTGGTGGAGAAATTTTTAAATTGGGCACGAGCAGAATCTTTATGGGTATTAGGATTTGGTACCGGCTGTGGTAGTATTGAAATACCACCCTTATTAACCCCTCGTTTTGATGCTTTTCGTTTTGGAGTTCAAATGAGACCAACACCTCGACAATCAAATGTTATTATCATTTCAGGTTATTTGGCAGTAAAAACATTAAAACGTGTTATTCGTAGTTACGAGCAAATGCAAAACCCAAAATATGTTTTGGCACTGGGCAGTTGTACTATAAACGGAGGAATGTATTTCGATAGTTATAACACAATTAATCGTCTTGACTATTATATTCCTGTTGATGTATATGTTGCCGGATGTATGCCTCGCCCCGAAGCCCTGTTATCTGGTTTTGGGAAATTGAAAGAGTTGATTAAGGCAGGAAAAGGCGAAAAAGCTAATGAATACGTCGAAAAATTTGACTGGTACAAAACCAATCAAAAAAAGATTATAAAAGATTGGAATATGCCTGACTATAATTGGTAGTATTATAAAATGAAACATAAGACTTTAATAATGAAAGATTTATTAGAAAGATTAAATACAAAATATAGCTTGACTGATATTGAATATCAGAGAGATAATTTGGTTTTTCTTACTATTAGAAAAGAAAATACTATTGATTTAGTAACGCATCTTCGCGATTATGAGGGCTTTACTCATTTTGTTTTGCTTTCTTGCGTTGATTGGATTGAAGACGGAAAGTTTCAGCTAACTTACTTTTTAAATCAACCTGAAAGAAAATACGATATAGTAGTTCGCACAATGATTGATAGGGATAATGCTGAAATGGTATCTGCACATCATTTATGGCGACAAATTACCACATATCAGCGCGAATTAAGAGAAATGTATGGAATAAATTTCCCAGGAAGCCCGGGAGTTGATGAAAATTTTATTCTCGAAGGCTGGGACGAGATTCCTCCTATGAGAAGGGAATTTGATACTAAAAAATATTCTGAAGATACTTTCTTCCCTCGTGAAGGCAGAAAAACTCACGATCCGGCAAGTTATATGAAAGAAAAATTATATCCAACTGAACCTACAACAGCTAAAGTAAATAAAACAGATGAGTAATTTATTTAATTGGGAACCAGATAGAAGTAAATATCCTACGGTTAAAGATAACGGTGAATTAGACGTTGATTTATCATCACATAAGTTTACGAAACTTTGGGTCGGTCCAAACCATCCTGGGATCACCGGAAATATGGCTGTTGAAATTACAATCAGTGGCGATGAAATTGTTCAAGCAAAAACTCATGTTGGTTATCTTCATCGTGGTTTTGAGAAATTAATCGAGAGGAGATTATTCATTCAGGGTTTTCCGACATGTATCAGAATGTGTGTGGCAGAGCCTGATTATAATGAGTATATCTTATCAAAAGCAATAGAGGATTTATCAGGAATTGAAATTCCTGAGATGGCTGAGTGGCTGCGTACTTTGGCTTTAGAAATGGCACGATTACAAAGCCTTCTTAGAACTGTTCCCGGTCAGGGTGGCACATTTTCATTAGGATTAGGTGTTCAGTGGGGAATGTATTTACGAGACTTAATTTTAGACAGATTTGAAGAGCTTACTGGAGCACGTATTTATCATATGTATATTCTGCCTGGTGGTGTGCGTGGATTATTGCCTGATGGATTTAAAGCCAGAATGGAAGAAAATCTTAAATTGATTGATCAGTTCGTTATTAACATCAAAAAATTGATGTTTGATAATGTTATATTTAAAAAGCGTGCAATAGGAGTTGGTGTTATCAAAAAAGAATGGGTTGATCAGTTTGGAATTGTTGGCCCGAATGCAAGAGCAGTAGGAATAAGTAGAGATATAAGAAAAGATTATCCTTACTTAAAATATCAGGAACTTGATTTTGAACCACCAACAGCTAAAGATGGTGATATTTTCGCAAGAAGTACTGTTAGATATCAGGAATTGATTCAAACAGTAGATTTAATAAGACAAATAATGGCAAAAATGCCTGAGAAAGGAGATATAAAATCTCCAACTCCGAATGTCTTACACTGGAAAATTGCAAAAGGAGAAACTTATATTCGTTCCGAAAGTTCACGTGGTGAATACGGAATGTATTATGTAACTGATGGAAGTGATAAACCAAGAAGAATTAATCTCCGTGGTCCAAGTTACAATCATGCCATGTCTTTATTAGAACACATGCTGATAAATGCAAACATCTCTGATGTTCATGCTATTATGGTTTCATTACAAACTTGTCCACCTGAAATTGAACGTTAATTGTTATGGGAAAAATTAAAGATATATTAAGTCCATTTACAGCATGGGGAAATGTTGTAAAAGAACCTGTTACCATAAAAAACCCTATAGGTAGAGAGGCGGCACCAAGATATAGAGGTTTTCATAAAAATGATATTGATACGTGTATAGGTTGTGGAACTTGTGAGGTAATTTGCGAAAACGAAGCGATTGACTTGGTTCCTGTTGATGGCATTGAAACAAAGGATGGAGATAGTGGCTTGCGCCCTATGATAGATTATGGTCGATGTTGCTGGTGTGCTTTATGTGTGGATGTATGTACTACCGGTTCATTAACTTTATCGAATGAATATACATGGGTTAGCGAAGATCCTGATGAATTTAGATTTATTCCCGGTGTTGATAAAAAATCGTGGGATGATAATGAGAAAGGCTGGAAAAAACCCGAGCCAAATTATGAGTTCTACGGAAAGAAAAGAGTTGATATGCCTGAGCTTCATGCTGAGGACAGAGATAAATCATTTATTGAATTTGTAACAGGTTACTCTAAACAACAGGCCGAAGAAGAAGCTGACAGATGTGTTGAATGTGGAATTTGTACTGCAACTTGTCCTGCTCATATGGGAATACCTGAATATATTAAAGCAATTAGAAACGACGATCTGGAAGAAGGTTTACGAATCTTGTATGAAACAAATCCATTACCGGAAATATGTGGGCGAATTTGTACACACAAATGTGAAGAAGTTTGTTCGGTTGGCCATAACGGTGATCCAATATCAATTCGTTGGCTGAAAAGATATATTGCCGATCAAAATCCATCGGAAAAATATAAAGAAATCTTAAATGCAGGGAATGTTGAAAATAATGGTAAAAAAGTGGCAATTATTGGTTCAGGACCTTCCGGATTATCAGCAGCTTATTATCTCGCATTAATAGGATATGATTGTACTATTTATGAGAAACTTCCGGCAGCTGGTGGAATGATGCGTTATGGAATACCTGAGTATCGATTGCCTTACGACCAAATAGATAAGGATATTGATTACATTTTGAGCCTTGGTGTTGATATAAAATACAATGTAAATATTGGAACTGATATTACTTTAGATAAGTTAAAGAAAGACTATGATGCAGTATTTGCAGGTACAGGATTACATCTTGGAAGAAGCACAAGAATTCCGGGATCAGATCATAAAAATGTATTTTTTGCAACTGATTTATTAAGAGAAATATCGTTAGGTGATGAAATACAAGTATCAGAAAAGATTGTTGTTATTGGTGGTGGTAATGTTGCAATGGATATCACGCGTTCACTTGCTCGTTTGCAAAATATTAAATTTGGAAAAGTCGATGTAACTGCTACTTCATTAGAATCAGAAGATATAATGCCTGCAGACCGAGAAGAGGTTGTTGAAGCGCGAGAAGAAAAAGCAATAATTGATCCGGGTTGGGGACCAACATCAATCGAAATTGAGAACGATAAAATTAAAGGATTACATGTACAGAAATGTTTGTCTGTATTTGACGAAAGCGGACGATTTAATCCAAAGTTTGATGAATCTAATACTAAATTCTTTGAGGCTGATATGATAGTAGAATCAATTGGGCAAGGAATGGATGTTGAGTATATTAGTAAGGAAATTCGTGATCAAATCGAGTTTGATCAGCGTGGCAGAATACAGGTTAATGACTATTTCCAGACAGGAGCCAAATGGTTATTTATTGGTGGAGATATTATTCAGGGACCGGATGTAATTCATGGTATTGCTAATGGACATAAGGCAGCAATAGGAATAGATAAATTTATTAATCAAGATAAATAATATTATGATTGATCTTTCGACGGAATATATGGGTTTAAAATTAAAGAACCCAATCATTGCAGCTAGTTCAGGATTAACAGATTCAGTTGAAAAAGTTAAGAATCTGGAAGCAAATGGAGTTGGTGCAGTTGTTCTTAAATCACTTTTTGAGGAGCAAATTCGTATGGAAATTGATTCCTTAGGAATGAATAATATGTTTAATTCTTATTCAGATTCAGAAAACTATGTAGCATATTACACCCGTCAGCATAATGTAAGTGAATATTTAAGATTGATTGAGGATTCGAAAGTAGCTGTTGATATTCCCGTAATTGCAAGTGTTAATTGTTATTCAATAGGCGAATGGGTAGAATTTGCTCAAAAAATAGAAGACGCAGGAGCTGATGCGATAGAGTTAAATATTTTTATTATGCCGGGTGATACCCAGCTAAAAAGTGAAGATATAGAGTATAAATATTTTGATATTATTCAAAGCGTTCGAAAGAACACAAAACTGCCAATTGCTGTAAAGTTAAGCTCCTATTTTTCAGGAATGGGAGAGATATTAACCCGTATTTCAAATTCAGGAGTTAAAGGAATGGTTTTATTTAATCGATTTTATAGCCCTGATGTTGATTTAGATAATGAAAAAATAGTTTCTTCCCGAATTTTTAGTTTACCTGAAGAAAATGCTATGAGCATTCGTTGGATAGGAATGCTTTCCGATAAAGTAGCTTGTGATATGGCTGCTTCAACAGGTATTAACGATGGTTATGATGTGTTAAAAAATATTTTGGTCGGAGCAAAAGCGGTTCAGGTTGCTTCAACATTATATAAAAATAAAACAAAACATGTGAGTGTTATGTTGCAACAAATGGAAAGCTGGATGCAACAAAAGAAATATAGTTCAATCAAAGAAATTACCGGAAAATTGAATTATTCGAAATTAAATTCAGAAACATACGAGAGAGCACAGTTCATGAAATATTATTCGAGTTACGAATAGTTATAGATAAAACGGAGTAAGAACTGACAAATTTCCGGATTTATTATGTTTGATATTTAATTATACATATATATTGATTTGTTGTGAGTAAATTATTATTTTTACTGTTAAACTAATTAAACTAAAATATCATGCTAGCTCAAGAAATTTTAAACAAGAAAGAAGAACAAGGCAAACATAAAGTTTATACTGTTCATGAAAATACATCGGCATATGATGCAATTGCCCGGTTAGATGAGTTAAAAGTGGGATCCTTATTAGTAATAAATAATGAAGATGAAATTGCAGGAATCCTTTCAGAGAGAGATATTCTTTATAAATGTTAT
>DAOWML010000026.1 GCA_030643125.1 Bacteroidales bacterium | reverse complement strand
TATATTTTCATTAATTAGCTCGTTAATTACGGTTTCGCCAATTTCAGGTGTCCCTCCGGAATTTTTAAATACCAGTTCAATTTCTCTTTCAACACCATTAATCGTTAATCCGCCATTTGAATTTATTTCATCAGCAGCCATTTTAACAGCAAAAAAAACATTTTCTGCAACTTCCCTGCCTATGGTAACATCTCCAACAACTGCTATCTTAATAGGATTTTTATAAGATTTAATATTGAAATCTTCCTTTAAATTATCACAAGTTGTAAAAATTAAAATAGAAATCAGAAAAATCACCCAGGTGTATAAAATTTTAATTTTCATAACATTATAGCATTTGAGTTATTCTAAATGTAAATAATCTGCCAAGTCCGGGAATATCATAATCTTTAAATCCCGGGTAATAATATTTTGTATTTAAGAGATTATCTATTTTAAAACTTAGAATTGTTTCATTATTATCAAGAAGTTTCAGATTCATAGACGATAACATAAAATTGAATAAAAAGTATGAATCTAAACTATAACTGTTAATTGTATAATTTATCGGATCGTAAATAAAATTATTTTGTTCACTGGCTTTGCGCGAGCTTATGTAATTACCATCAATGTTTAATTTTATATTATATTTTGGGATTTTGTATGTTTCTCCAAATTTAATCATGTGGTGTGGGTAAAGGCTGGATTCAACCTTAATTAATCCATGCAAAGGATTTGTTCTTTCATTAATAGTTTTTTGATAACTGTAATTTAAATACGATACCGAATTATGATAAGATATGTTAAGCTCACTTTCAATGCCTGCTGAATATATCTTTGCAATATTTGCTGCAGTAATATTTGTTGTTTCACCATAAGGAAGCAGGTATTCTATTTTATCATCGATTATTGTATAATAGAGATTTGTATTAAAATTAATATTATCAGTTAATTTTCCCATAATTGCCCATTCGAGAGTTTTTGCCTGTTCAGGTTTAAGTTCAGGATTACCTATAATATCTCCGGGAAAAATTGGATTTGTATATAATTGAGCTGGCGAAGGAGCATTAAAAGATGTACCGTACATTATTTTAGTACTAAGCTGATCGGCAATATGGTATACAGCAGCTAACCTGTATGTTAAAACATCGCCATAAATATTATGATAATCAAAACGATAACCAGCTGTTAATGTTAAATCATTAAGATAATTGATGTCAAAAAATTCGGCAGCATTTAATATCATCTGCAAATAGATTCCAAGATTGTTAAAGTTTCTAATTCCTTCTGTTCCTCCGGGATTCAAAGTTCTTATTCCGGTATTGGTTACTGTATAGTATTTTTGATGATCATGAATGTCTGTAATGTAATCAACTCCTAAAGTAAAATTGTTAATGTCATCGAAAAAATAGGAGATATTTCCACCCAAATCATAACTTGTATAGCCAATGTCTCTTTCGACCCATTCTGAAGGATCAGAATCAGTATCGAGAATTTCCTGTTTTAATGGCTTGCCGGTAGAATGCGATAAAGAAACATTGGAAGTGAAATTTTCAAAAAGATCTTTAGTATATACCAATCTTTGGTAGGCATTAAACAAGCTAATTCTATTGTTATGAGTAAGTGTTCCCCAATCTAAAAATTCTGCATAAGAATTAATTATTTGGTGATTTATGTCAAATACAAATTTTCCCAAATTTTCTTTTTCGTAAGAAAGTTTAGCAAAAATACTAAAAGGATTAGATTCGTTTTGTTGACTAATGTCTTGATTGTTGTAAATTGTACTTCCCGGAACATTATGAGGCGATAGACCCGATTTATCAATTTGAGAATACGAACTTGCAAAAATAAAATCAAAATTACCTTTTGTTCCTCCCCAAATAGTACTTAAACCAAACGAAGGATTTTCATTAACCCTTGCCAAAAAATGTGATATAGATGCGTTTTTTAATTTCGATCCGGACTTGGTTATAATATTTACAACTCCTAAGAAAGCATCCTTTCCAAAAAGAGCTGAATTAGGACCACGGATAATTTCAATTCTTTCAATTGCCTCGATAGGAATTAATGAAGCATCCAGGTAATTATCAGAACTCGACCTGAAAGATACATTTTGCCCGTCAATCATAACTTTAATTAATCTTGACCAGCTTCTTAAGCCTCCATTAACACCCCTGATTCCTAAATTTGGTTGATAATGATCTGTTATAACATCTAATCCTGCTATACTGTTTAGTGCTTCATCAACACTTAAATATCCTCTTTCTTTAATTTGATTTTCTGTAATAACTGATACAATTGAAGGAGCATCGGTTATATTCTGATTTTGACGAACCGCAGAAACTATTTTGACATCCATTAAATCTTCAAGTGATAACTCAAAAAGTAGATGAGTTGAAGAAGTGTCAGCTTCTTGCGAAAAGCTATTAAAAGAGGAGAATAGCAGTGATGCAATTAATAATAGGTGTAGAAATTTTATTTTCATAACCACAGTTTTAAATCTATGACAGATCAAGCAATTTAAGAAAAAAATATTTTAATCTTAAACTTTGATACGAGATTTCAATTACTCTTGTCGTATATTAATACTTTATACGTAATCCTTCAGTACAGTTTCTGCAAATGGGAGTTTTTCCCCGATTTAATAAAATATTTTTTCGAAAACCAGCAAATTCTTTGGATTTCCATATTTTTAAAGCACTGTTATTTACTACATTACCAACAGAATATTGCAATTCTTTATCAAAACAGCAAGGTACAATAGTTCCTTCCCGGCTAACGACTAAAGTACTCCAGGTTCTAAAACAACGATTTAACAATTTACTTTTAATTTTAAAATCATTTTCCTTATTATTATATCTGGAGAATTTTTCGAGAGTGGGAATTAAATCACTGTTTTCTTTAAAATTTTCGATTTGTGCAGATTTTAATTCAAGCTTATTAACCCCCAGCGATTTAGCCAAACTCTTTATCTCCCTAATTTGATGCTCATTATGTTTTAATACTAAAAATTGTATATGTGCAATTGGATATTTAGATTCTAATTGTTGTTTTGTTAATACAAGATTTTTAATTCCTTCAATAACCTTTTCCAAATTGCCCCCAATTCTATACTTTTCATAAGTTTCCTGTGTTGTTCCATCAACCGAAATGATAATCTTTTTTAATCCGCATTTAACGATATTTTCACAATTTTTGGGACTTAGAAAATGCCCGTTTGTTGATGTGCTTGTGTAGATATTATTGTTATCTGCATATTTTATCAGGTTAAAAAACTCAGGATTCAAGAAAGGTTCTCCCTGGAAATAAATCATTTGATATATTATATAATCTTTTACATCGTCAATAATATTTTTATACAATTCAAAATCAATATTTCCTTTAATTCTTTTTGAAGAGTCATTTCCTGAAGGACATTCTAAACAATGTAAATTGCAATTATTGCTTGGTTCTGTTGTTAAACTAAAGGGATAACCTAATACGATAACCTTTTTCAAAATAATTGACAGGTAATACCCTAAATATATTTTGAATAGATTGATTAACTTTTTTAAAGAAATATATTTAAACAAGGATATGTTCACTATTAAAAATTATAAAAGAAAATGTCTCAAAAATATTTTAACAGCTAAGTTCACTAAGTATACGCAAAGAACGCAAAGTTTAAATTCTTAGAGCATAACTCTTCTTTGCGATCATTGCGAAATTTCATTGCGTTCTTTGCGGTTAATAATTCTTGCCTTTTAAGACGTCTTCTAAAATATCTATTGTAATAAATTTAATTTGATTCCAGAATTTGAAATAATTCATCCAGTTTTGGTGTTAAAATTATTTCTGTTCTACGATTTTTCTTTCTGGCATCAGGAGCTTTTGAATTGATAACAGGCTGATATTTGCTTCGTCCTCCGGCAATTATTCTGCTTCCGGCTATTTTTTTATTTTTCATCAGGATTCTAACGATGGCTGTTGCCCTCTTAACACTTAAATCCCAGTTATCTTTTACCGCATCGCTCGCGATATAAGGTACATCATCGGTATGTCCTTCAACCATTATATTTATGTCCGGGGTAGCAGCCAGAACATCAGCAAGCTTTTTTAATGCACTAACTCCTTTTGGGTCTACAACAATACTTCCTGACTTAAATAATAATTGTTCATCAAGAGATACATATACTTTCCCGTTTTTCATTTCAACGGCAAGCCCTTTATCTGCAAAACCCATTAATGCTTGAGAAACCTTGTCTTTTAAAGCATTTACAACAGAATCTTTTTTATTTAAAATGCCTTCTAGTTCAACTAATCGTGCATTTTTATTTTCTAACTCTTTTTCGTACTGTTCAAGTTTATACTTGTCAGCCCTTAAATTATCTTCAAGCTGTCTTAAACGATCTTCGTTTTCAATAATTCCGGCCTGCTTGTTTTGAAGTTCTATGAGCAATTTTTTTGTTTCGGAGATGTTTCCGCTTAATAGTTGATCTTGTGTTTGTTGCAAATTCGTGTACTGTCTGTTTAATTTATCGTATTTTATATCTAAAGAGCGTAATTTGTTCTCTCTTTCCAGATTGTCTTCACTTACATTTTTCAACCTGCTATTCATAATATCAAGCTTGGATTTTAGCTCTGTATTAGCAACTTCAAGGTTTTTGTTGTCTTCTTTTGTTAATTCAAGTTCTTCATCACATTTATTACTTTTTTGCTGAAGTTGTTCAAATTGTTTTGTAGGAACACATGCTGTAAAAGCTATAAGAACATAAAGAAAAAGGATGTAGGGTTTGATTTTAAATTGCATATCAACTAATTTAGTTTACAATTGTTAAATATACGAAATTCGAATTAAGGAAATTTCTAATAATTTATTTCTTTCAAAAAGCAAATATATAAAATATGCGAAGGTTTATGTCGTTAATACAAAGTAAAATTATTCATATCTTTGCATCAATTAATTAAAAAAACTATATTTTAAATATGATATAATTCAAATTAGGAAGATATATTATCGGAATAATGAAGAATAAATATCCAACAATCCAATATTCCATTATTCCAATTAATCAAGTTATAAATTAATGAAATGAACATAATATAAATTAAATATCTATTAGAACTGAACTATTAGAGAATGTCAACTGACTTATTGAAAAACATATTATTCCCTTCGGATTTAAAGAAACTTGATTTGACCGAACTTCCTAAATTAAGCGAAGAACTCAGGCAATTTATAGTTGATATTGTTTCTTCGAATCCCGGACATTTTGGAGCTAGCTTAGGTGTAGTTGAGTTAACTGTTGCATTACATTATGTTTTCAATACTCCTTATGACCGAATTGTTTGGGATGTTGGACATCAGGCTTATGGTCATAAAATATTAACAGGTCGTCGCGAAGAATTTCATACAAACCGTAAATATAAAGGCATTAGTGGATTTCCTAAGATTTCAGAAAGCGAGTACGATTCCTTTGGTGTAGGACATTCATCTACTTCAATATCTGCCGCTTTAGGAATGGCAAAAGCCGCAGTATTTAATAAAGAAGAAGACCGGCAAATTATTGCTGTTATTGGAGATGGTTCAATGACCGCCGGATTAGCTTTTGAAGGATTAAACAATGCAGGGATTGAAAAAACAAACCTTCTTGTTATTCTTAATGATAATAACATGGCAATAGATCCCAATGTGGGAGCCCTTAAAGAATATTTACTTGATATTACAACATCGAAAACTTACAATAAATTTAAGAATGATGTTTGGAACTTGTTAGGCCATCTAAACAAACTTGGACATAATTACAGGAAACTTGCCCAACAAATAGATAATTCGGTAAAATCATTATTACTTCGACATAGTAATTTATTCGAATCATTTAATTTCAGATATTTTGGTCCTGTCGATGGACATGATGTTGTGTATTTAACTAAACTATTAACTGATCTTAAAGATATAAAAGGGCCAAAGTTATTACATGTTGTTACCCAAAAAGGAAAAGGATTTAAACAAGCCGAATTAAACCAGACTGCATGGCATGCTCCCGGCAAATTTAATAAAGATACAGGGGAGATTTTGAAAATTAAATCAGATGAACCATTACCACCAAAATATCAGGATGTATTTGGACATACAATATTAGAATTAGCAAAACAAAACGAAAAAATTGTTGGGATTACTCCCGCAATGCCAACAGGGTCATCACTTAATATAATGATGAAGGAAATGCCGGAACGAACGTTTGATGTTGGTATTGCTGAGCAGCATGCTGTAACTTTTTCTGCGGGTTTGGCTATTGAAGGTATGTTACCTTTTTGTAATATTTATTCAACGTTTATGCAAAGAGCATACGATCAGGTTATTCACGATGTAGCTATTCAAAATTTAAATGTTGTATTTTGTCTCGATCGTGGTGGATTAGTTGGTGATGATGGAGCAACACATCATGGTGTTTATGATTTAGCTTATATGCGAAGTATACCTAATATTACTGTTTCTGCTCCAATGAACGAAGAAGAGCTTCGTAACCTGATGTATACTGCTCAACTACTAAATAAAGGACCATTTTCAATTCGTTACCCAAGAGGGAGAGGTGTGATGCCGGAATGGAAAACTCCATTTAAAGAAATACCCGTTGGTAAAGGCCGTTTGGTAAGAAAAGGAACTGATATTGCTATTTTGTCTATTGGTAATATAGGGAATTATGTTGTTGAAGCATCTAAAGAATTGGCTAAAAAGCATATTGATGTGACACATTACGATATGAGGTTTGTAAAACCAATTGATAAAGAAATTTTACACGAAGTTGGGAAGAGTTTTAAAGCTGTCATAACTATTGAGGATGGTACAATTGTTGGCGGATTTGGAAGTGCTGTACTTGAGTTTATGAGCGAGAATGGATATTCAATAAATATAAAACGTTTAGGTGTTCCTGATCAGTTTATAGATCATGGTACTCCCCAGGAATTACATCGAGAATGCGGTTTTGATGTTGAGGGCATTATTAAAACAGTTAAATCGATGATCAACCAAACATATTGTCGAATGCAGGGTAGTTTTGTGTCGGAAAAGTTTGCGTATTTCAAACAATTCTATATTTTTGCATTCCTTAAGTTTACTTGCCTGGATGGCGGAATTGGTAGACGCGCTGGTCTCAAACACCAGTGAACGTAAGTTCGTGTCGGTTCGATCCCGACTCCAGGTACAATACATAAACAGAGCTCTCGCAATGAGGGTTTTTCTATATCTTTATGCGAGTTAAATAAACTATTATGAGTAAAGATAATTCACTACATCCATACAACGAAAAACAAACCGAGTACGATAAAAGGTATCTTGAGATGGCTCAAATCTGGGCAAAAAATTCGTACTGCAAGCGTCGACAGGTTGGAGCTCTTATTGTTAAAAAGAAAATGATAATTTCTGATGGTTATAATGGTACTCCTTCGGGATTTGAAAATGTATGTGAAGATGAAAATTCTAAAACAAAACCTTATGTTTTGCATGCCGAGGCAAATGCAATTACAAAAGTTGCCAAATCGAATAATAGCTCAGAAGATGCTACATTATATGTTACAACATCACCATGTTTGGAATGTTCTAAACTAATTATTCAGGCAGGTATAAAAAGAGTTGTTTTTAGTGATAAATATCGTATTGAAGACGGTTTAAGATTACTGGAAAGAGCAAACATTGAAATTAAACATATAGAATTATAATAAATAAAATTTATGTCTGGAAAATTAAATAAAATATATCTTCCTGTAATTTTCGCTATTGTTTTAGTGTCAGGTATTTTTCTGGGAAAAGCATTAAATAAAAATCCACACAGGAATTACGCGAACTTATATCAGGCAAATGATAAACTGGGAATAATAATCGATTATATTGAAACCCGGTATGTTGATACTGTTTTCAGATCAAAACTGGAAGAATCGGCTATACCCGCAATGCTTGAAGAATTAGATCCACATTCTATTTATATTCCTGCCGAAGAAATGAAAAGTGTGAGTGAAGATATGCGTGGTAATTTTGAAGGTATCGGCGTGGTTTTTAATAATCAAACAGATACAACTATTATAATAAGTGTTATTACCGGAGGGCCTTCTGATAAAGTCGGAGTACTTGCCGGTGATAGAATTATTATGGTAAACGACTCTTTAATTGCCGGTCAGAATATCTCAAGCAACGATATTGTAGGCATGCTTAAGGGCGAAAAAGGAACAAAAGTTAAAATTAGTATTGAAAGGAAAACGGTTTCTGAATTAATTGATGTTGAAATAATTAGAGACGAAATACCTTTATATAGTGTTGATGTTTCTTATATGGTAGATGAAGAAATAGGATACATTAAAATAAATCGTTTTGCCGAAACAACTTTTAAAGAATTTGTTGATGGAGTTGAAAAATTAAAAGATCTGGGCTTGAAAAAACTGATTCTCGATTTAAGAGGAAATACAGGAGGTTATATGGTTGCAGCAACCAATATAGTTGATCAGTTTCTTGATGCCGGCAAAATGATAGTTTATACTCAGGGAAAGTCAAGTCCTAAACAAGAAATTTATTCAACAGCACGTGGAATTTGTAAAGATATTGAAGTGGTTGTTTTGCAGGATGAGTTTGCAGCATCGGCAAGTGAAATTTTAGCGGGAGCTATTCAGGATAATGATCGAGGTATAATAATCGGGCGCAGGTCTTTTGGTAAGGGATTGGTACAAGAGCAATACCCATTATCCGACGGGTCTGTTATTCGGCTTACTATTGCGAGGTATTATACACCCACAGGCCGTAGTATTCAAAAACCATATAACGATGATAAAGACGAATATTATAATGATTTAAATGAAAGATATCAGAACGGAGAATTTTCTGAGGTGGATAGTATTCATTTTACTGATTCCTTAAAATTTGTAACTCCGGAAGGGAATATTGTATATGGTGGCGGAGGTATTATGCCGGATATTTTTGTCCCTCTTGATACTACCGGATATTCAAAGTATTATGCCGAGACTGTGAGAAAGGGCGTGTTATATAATTTCGCTTTTGAATATGCAGATGAAAACAGGGCTGTGTTAAATAAATATAAAGATGCTAAAGCCATAGATAATTATCTTGAATCAATAAATATTTTTGATCAGTTTGCAAGTTATGCCGAACAAAAAGGCGTGCTAAAAACTATAAGAGGATTTGAGTATTCAAGACATTTAGTAAATACTCGACTTAAAGCAAATATCGCGAGAAACATTATCGATAATAACGGGTTTTATCCAATTATTAAAGATGTTGACACAACTTTAAAAATAGCAATACAACATTTAAAAGAAAAATCAGAAAAGAATTAAAGTATTAGTGCATTCGTGGCTTTTATTAGCCGGTTTGTTTCCGCTAAGTTGTAATGCGTGCTTCATAGAAAAGATAAAAACAAGAAGTAATTTGTAACCTGAAATAATAATATCAACGGTAATCAGCGATGCTTGCATCAGTATTATCCGCGTTCTATTGTTAGAAATTTGAAACCTGAAACCTTAAATTTTAAAGATAAACATCCGATGTTTCGGGTTGTCTTTTCTTGTTTTATAAGATATTCGTAATTTTTTTCATAAAAGTGTAATAAATAAAAATTCTTCGTGTCATAAGGGTAGAAATTTGAAATTTTAAAAATGTAAAACATAAATTTAAAAATCATGAAAACACAAAGAATTAAAAAAGTAACAGTATTAGTAATTGCAGTATTAATGTTTGCAGGATCAAATTTGTATGCACAACGTGGTAGAAATTATTCTCCTCGTGGTTATGGTTATGGACAAGGTCAAATATGTATGATGTTGCCGGACTTAACCGAAGAACAGCAAAGCAAAATTGAAACATACAGACTTGCTCATTTGAAAGAAATGACCGCTCATCGTAATCAAATGAATGAGTTAAGAGCAAAAAGACAAACTTTAATGACGTCAGATAATTCTGATATGAAAGAAATTAATGCACTAATTGATCAGATGACCGGCGTACATAACAAAATGATGAAAACATCGGCAAAACACCGTCAGGATGTAAGAAGTCAATTAACCGATGAACAAAAAGTGTATTTCGACAGCAGGCCAATGCGTGGACGAGGTCATGGAAAAGGCTTTGGTCGCGGTAATGGACGAGGATATAATCAGGGTGCAGGTTATGGTCAAGGTACTGGTTATGGACAGGGTGCAGGATACGGAAGAGGCTATGGTCTAGGACTAAATTATGATACTGATAATGATTAAATAATTTTATAATCAGGTAAGGGGAATGTAAATAAGCATTCCCTTTTTTTATTTTATAAACTGATTGATAAAATTTTCAATATATACTAAGGATAGTTCTTTTTCTTCAATAAATCCCATATGTCCGGATTTTTCCAATACGCATAATTCGGAATTTTCCGGGAATATAATTTTGGGAATAACAGAATCATAATCAATATAATTATCTTTTTTACCGGCAATATGTAAAAACGGGATTCTCGAATTTTTAATTGATTCTGAAAAATCAGGTCGGTTCATCATTGCATGCAGGTTGGCAATTACGCCATTTTCTGGAGTGCTGACTGCTATTTTAGTTGCATTTTCGATTTCGCTTTTAAAGGATTCCAGGTTGTCGGTTGCAAATGCATTTGGTATGTTAAATGATGCGATTAGATTTTTCTTTCCTTCCTTTATAAATTCAATTTCACGTAATCTATTCTTTCTTATTTGGTCTGTATCTGAAAACGGATGTGAATGAAAAAGACAAAATCCTGACAACAATTCAGGATATAATTTGTGAATCATCAAAGTCAGGTATCCTCCCATTGAATGTCCAATCATAAAACATTTGTCAATGTTTAAATTATTTAAGGATTTAAATATAATACCGGCGAGAAGCTCCATTGAATGAGTTTCTGAAATAATTTCGCTATCTCCATGACCTGGAATATCGAAAGAAATTACTCTGTATTTTTTAGAAAGTTCTACTGAAAAGTCTTTCCAGATTTCTAATGATTCTAAATATCCATGAAGCAAAACAATGGTAATTCCATGCCCATTATCTGAATAAAAAATATTTTTATTATCTATTAAAAGGTACGACATTATTTAGATTTTACCCACTCTTCTGCAGTTTAAAAACTCGTAAAAATCCTGGTTATCCAATTGCTGCCTGCCATAAATTGGTCATATTCCGTTGTGATTTCCCTAACATAGTCGTCTTGAGTTACAATAGCAACTTTCATGTTTTTTATAAACTCTGTTTGTGATTTATCCATCGAAGCAATAATGGCAATATCATAAGCTGATATTTTGAAATCATCAATATGAAGGAAATCAAATATTTGATAATCTACAGATTCAAACTTTGCATTACTAATAACATAATTGTTTGCATCAATCAAATCTTGAGGAGTTACTATTCCTCTAAACTTTACATAAACTCCTTTTTTATCCCAATTAATATTAAATGTCATAATATAAATTTAAGGTTTCATAATGTAAATGGAATGATAGCATAATTGTTCAATTAACAACTAAAATGTTTGATTTTCGGAAATCATTTTTTACCCGACATAAGTTTTTCAATTTCATCAACTTCTCTTGGACTGTTTTCCATTAAATCTATCGGTTTTAGATTTACTATAACATCATTTTCGATTCGAATACCAATATTCTCTTCAGGTATATATAAGCCCGGTTCGCATGTCAATACCATTCCGTTTTCAAGAATAGTTGTTCGCTCGCCTACATCATGAACATCTAATCCTATAAAATGGCATGTGCCATGAGGGTAATATTTTTTAAATAAAGGTTTCTCAGTATCCTGCTTATCGACATCTTCCTGAGTATATAAACCCAGTTTAATATGTTCTGCCTGTAACAGTTTTTCAACTCTTTCGTTAATTCGGTTAATGGTAGTTCCTGGCGTTAACCAGCTTGTTGCCTTTTTCATAACTCTTAAAACAGCTTCGTAACATTCTTTTTGTCGTGGTGTAAATTTGCCATTCACAGGAATAGTTCGTGTGCAATCAGCTGCATAATTGGCATATTCAGCTCCAAAATCCATTAAAAGTAAATCACCATCTTTGCATTTTTTATTGTTTTCAATATAATGTAAAACACAAGCATTTTTACCACTCGCAATAATTGGATCGTAAGCATGTCCTGTGGCTTTGTTCCATAAAAATTCGTGAGTGATTTCTGCTTCAACTTCATATTCAGTAACACCCGGTTTAACAAATTTTAAAATTCGCTGAAATGTTTTTTCCGTAATATCGCAAGCTTCTTTCATTAGTTCGATTTCTTCAGCTTCCTTTTTTAATCGAAGTTGTTTCATGATAGGCGCAAGGCGTTCTTTTACATGTGCAGGAAAATCTTTTTCTAAAATTTTGATAAAACGCTCATCAGCAGAAGGTGTGTCGGGTTTAAATTTGGGATTTTCATTTAAATTTAAATAAATGTTTTCAGCTTTTATTGCAATTTCTCTAAAAGCAGATTCAAATTCGCTTAAATATTTTATTGTTTTTATTCCGGATGTTTTTTGGGCTTCCTCTTTTGTGTACTTGTGTCCTTCCCAAACAGCAATTTTTTCATTACTTTCTATTATAAAAAGAATTTCTCTTAAATTTTTGTTAGGATGATTAGGGCAAAGTGTTAAAATTGTTTTTTCCTGATCGATTCCTGTTAAATATAACAGATCTGAATTTTGACGGAAAGGAAAATACTGATCCCCATTTCGCGGCATTTGATCGTTTGAATAAATTACAGCTAAAGAATTTGATTGTAAATATTTAATTAATTTTTTTCTGTTTTTCTCAAATAACGAGCTATTCAACTGAGGATATTTCATCTACTTGTAATTTTATATTTAACTGATTATCTTTTATTTAGCACTTACTTAAAAATTAATATTAGTTTTCCATTTACTCGCTAAAGCTCATGAGGGCTAAAGCCGTTCCGATGGAACATCCATGCCTGCCTGACGGCAGTCCGGTTGTAATCATATCCTGATGTTTCTCCCGATAGCTATCGGGAAGTGCATGAATGTTTCATAACTTAGAATAATTTTAAATTATTGTTATTGTGTTTCTAAACATTGCATTTGTATTTATTAGAAAATATATTTGTGTGTAAACATCTACATGTTTCTAAATATAATTGCAAGTTATAAATAATGTTCTATAAAAATTAAATTCTATGACCAAATTTTTCACTTCATCCATTGGACAAAAATTTTTCAT
>DAOWML010000300.1 GCA_030643125.1 Bacteroidales bacterium | reverse complement strand
TCTGTCATTTGCAGTTTTATTCTTTTTTGTAAGTTTGCAACTCAAATAATTAAGAATTAAAAATTAATAATTAGGAATTGAAAAACAACCATTTAAGTTAGTGCTTGTTTATAAAGTTAAATATCTTTTAAGTTAAAGCACTAAACCAGTCTGTCGGCTGGCAGGTAACAAAAAACAAATGACAAATAAATTTCAAATATCAAGAATCAATTTTTTAAAACAGATTTGAATATTGCGATTTTCGTAATTGAGGTTTATTTGTATTTTGGAATTTTAATAATTTGTTTTTTAAGGACTTTACTAATCACTAATCACTAATAACTAATAACTAATCACCATGATAGATACATTATTAAATCACAAATCGATACGTAAATATAAAAGTACTCCTATAACAGAAAAGGATTTACAGGAAATTCTGGAAGCAGGAACACGTGCATCAACTACCGGTAACATGCAAGTATATTCTATTATTGTTACCCGCGATGAGGAGATGAAAAAGAAACTGGCACCTACACATTTTAATCAGCCTATGGCTACCCAGGCTCCTGTTTTATTAACTTTTTGTGCCGATATTAATCGTTTTAATAAATGGTGCGAGGCACGTAATGCAGAACCCGGGTATGATAATTTCCTTTGGTTTACCAATGCGGTTATTGATGCCATGCTTGTTGCACAAAACTGTTGTATTGCTGCCGAAGACAAAGGTATGGGAATTTGTTACCTGGGAACAACAACTTACACTGCCGATAAAATTATCGACATACTGGAATTACCAAAAGGTGTTATTCCAATTACAACTGTTGTTGTTGGTTATGCTGACGAAAATCCGGGATTAACAGATCGTTTACCTTTGGAAGGCCTTGTGCATTACGAAACATATAAAGATTATTCGAACGAAGATATCGATCGCATTTATGCCGAAAAGGAATCTTTAGAATCTACGAAAGCTATTTTGGAAGAAAACCAGAAAGAAACATTAGCGCAGGTATTTACCGATAATCGTTACAAGAAAGCTGATAACCTGCATTTTTCAAAAGTGTTTTTGAAAGTTCTGGAAGATCAGGGATTTTTTAATCAATAAGATACATGTAACAAGCTTCATGAATTATAGCCATTCTCAAAACTAATTGTGGATGGCTTTTTTTATATAGCAATTGAATATTTTGAATACATGAAGCTAGAGGCTAAAAGCTAAAAGCTTGTTTATGATTGGATATAACCTAAAAATTACTTGAAGATTTCAAGATACAGATATACCAAACAGTTTAATTTCAAGTTATCTGTTTATATTTGTTTTACAATATTTAAAATTGAAACTTTTTAAATCAATATTATTAATAGCTGTATTTTTAATTGCACTTTAGGTGCTTAGCGCCTGCCTGTCGGCAGACAGGGATTTGCTAACAAGTTGATAATGAGATTTCTAATCTTTAAGTATTTTATAAAATTAGCCGCTTAGCACCTTTTGAAACTAAATTCATAATTGTTTACAAAATCTAAAAATTGAAGCTTTTTAAATTAATATTATTAGTAGCTGTATTTTTATTAATACATGATGTAGTATATAGCCAGTCGATTATTTATAAAGCTGTTTTCTATTCCGAAAAGGAGATACCATCTGACATTTTAAAATCATATAAAAATTTTCAAGGTGATAGCTCAACAATTCAAAATCAGTTAAAACTGCTTGTAAATGATTTGCTAAGCGAAGGTTATTTGGCTGCAAGCATTGATAGTACGAGGTTTAGTTCCAATAATGTTTATGTAGATTTATATGTAGGTAGTAAATACCATTGGAGTAAGCTGGATTTTTCAAACCTGGAGTTTGAATTAATTGAAGAACTTAATCTAAAAAAGAAAAAATTTGATATTGTTAATTTGAATGAGTTTCAGAAACTTAAAAATGAAATATTGTCTTTTTATGAAAATTCAGGTTACCCTTTTGTTAGTGTAAGTACGGATCCCTTTGAAATAGACGATTCGGTGTTTAAGGCTACCTTGGTAGTTAATAAAGGTGATTTTTATGTTATTGATAGCTTGATAATAAAAGGTGAAGCAAAAATCTCATCGAATTATTTAAAAAGAGTATTACAAATTGAACATGGTATGCCTTTTAATCAGAAAAGAATTAATGATATAGATAAAAAGATAAATGATTTGAGGTTTTTATCTGAAATAAAGCCTGCCGAAATTGAATTCAGAGATGAAAGTGTTGACTTATACCTTTATCTGCAAAACAAAAAGGCGAATATATTCAATGGTATAATAGGATTCTTGCCTGAAAATGAGGAAACAGGAAAACTGTTAATTACAGGGGAATTAAATTTGGGTCTTGTAAATTCGTTCGGCAGGGGCGAGGAGATATTCCTTAACTGGGAAAAAATGGAATCGTCAACACAAAAGCTTGATGTTGGATTCATGTATCCATACTTATTAAGAACAAACCTTGGATTGGATTCTGATTTTGGTTTGTATAAAAAAGATTCCACATATTTATCTTTGAATGCCGGACTTGGCTTACGATTGTTTTTAAGTTATGATGATTATATAAAAGGGTATTACCGCTATAAGAGTTCTGTACGAATTGGTGATGATGAAAATATAAGTTCGTCAATGAATTATGCTGATGTTAAATCCAATCTTTTTGGGGCTTCGTATAATTTGTCTGAATTAGATTACCGGTATAATCCACGAAAGGGTATTGAATTGAATTTATTTGCCGGTGCCGGTTTTAAAAATATTATTGATGCAAAAAATATTATCGATAGTTTAAACCTGAATGCAGACAATAAAACACTGGAGGTTGAAGCAGGCCTTGATCTGGATCTTTATTTCCCGATTTACAATAATTTTGTTTTTCATTTTGGTAATGTTACCCGGTATCTGGATCAATTTGCAGATAATAATAAAGATGTAGTTTTTTTCGAAAACGAACTTTACCGTTTTGGGGGAGCCGGTTCATTACGCGGATTCGATGAAAGTATATTTCTTGCTTCTATTTACTCATTACAGAATATAGAAATAAGATATTTATTCGAGCAAAACTCTGCCTTCTATGTTTTTTGGAATGGTGCTTATTATTACAAAAATGTATTACAAGATGTTACAGAAGATTTTCCCTGGGGATTCGGAATTGGCCTCGATTTTGAAACTAAAGCCGGAATTTTTTCATTGAGTTATGCCTTAGGTAAACAATTTGATAATCCATTCGAAATACAAACAGCCAAGATTCATTTCGGGTATGTAAGTCGTTTCTAGTTTCTGGTTCCATCCCGAAAACTTTCGGGACAGGTTTCTTGCTTCATTAATTAACTTGTAACTAATCAGTGTTTTTATATTGTTGATTTTGTGT
>DAOWML010000063.1 GCA_030643125.1 Bacteroidales bacterium | reverse complement strand
GTCCGAGTCCACATAAAGAACCTTTTTTTATACCTTCACCAAGTTGTTCTAGTAAGTCCAGATCTTCCATTTTGCCCCTGCCCTCAACGATATCTTCAAGTATATCAAACATCTGACGAGTTCCAAGCCGGCACGGACCACATTTACCACACGATTCCTTCCGGGCAAAATCTACAAAGTACCGGGCTACATCTACCATACATGTATCTTCATCCATTACAACTAATCCGCCCGAGCCCATAATGGTTCCTGCTTCTGCAAGAGACTCATAATCAACGGGTACATCCATCATATTAGCCGGCACACAACCACCCGACGGGCCACCTGTCTGCACAGCCTTTAACTTTTTACCATTAAACACACCACCACCTATATCAAAAATTATCTCTCTGAGTGTTGTCCCAAGTGGCACCTCTATCAATCCGGTATTGTTAATCTTTCCAACAAGTGCAAAGGTTTTGGTACCCTTACTTTTTTCTGTTCCAAACCTTGAAAACCACTCAGGGCTATTCTGTAATATCCTGGCAACAGAAGTTAATGTCTCCACATTATTAATGATAGTAGGTTTACCCCATAATCCGGATATTGCAGGAAAGGGAGGTCTAATATTAGGCATACCCCTCTTTCCTTCAATGGAAGCGATCAGAGCTGTTTCTTCGCCACAAACAAAGGCTCCGGCACCTTCTTTAACCTTAAGCGTAAAATTGAAACCCGAACCCATAATATTATCACCAAGAAGGTTTTTCTCTTTCGCTTGCATGATAGCGAGATCAAGACGCTCAAGTGCCAGAGGATATTCTGCACGACAATAAATATATCCATGACTGGCTCCAATAGCATAGCCCGCAATGATCATCCCTTCAAGCAAAGAGTGAGGATCTCCCTCAAGCAGAGAGCGGTTCATAAAGGCTCCGGGATCTCCTTCATCAGCATTACAGACAATGTATTTAGTTTCGTTTTCCTGATCTTTTGCAAACTGCCATTTTTTACCAGTAGGAAATCCGGCTCCACCACGTCCACGTAAACCTGAGTTTTTAATTTCATCAATAACCCCCTGAGGTTTCATTGCAAGGGCTCTCTGAAGACCAGAATAGCCTTTATTTGCCATGTAATGATTCAGGTTGGTAGGATCGATAATACCACAATTGTTTAATACAAGTCTTACCTGAGGTTTAAGAACAGGTGTATCGAAAAGAAGAGGCATTTCTGCAGAATTCTCTCCAGGTAGCACACCTATTATATTTTTATTTATAATCTCTCCCTTTTCGATAAAAGAGGTAACTAATTCTGTGGCATCCTCATTAGTTAAACGTCCATAGAAAATAACAGGGTATCCGGGTTTATAAACCGATACAATAGGTTCCAAATAACACATTCCAATACATCCCACCTCGCTTACCGAAAATTTTACAGCAGACCTGGACACCTCCTTGTTCAGCTGATCGATCACCTCAGTTGATCCTGCCGATCTGCCGCATGTGGCATTTCCCACCATAAAGAATGGCTCATCACCCTTCATTAAGTTTTCCCATTCTGTTGATGCATTCTTGAATAATTCAGAAATATCCATAGTATCAATTAATTTTCACTGCAGTTTTAAATAATTTCCTTATTTTCTGGGGCGTAAGGTTCGCTTCAACCTTCCCGTTTACCATAACACAGGGTGCAAGGCTGCATGCGCCGATACAGGCAACGCTCTCAATTGAGTATTTACGATCAATTGAAGTTTCCCCCTCTTTTATTCCTAGTTGATTTTCTATTTCTTCAAGTATTCTTGTCACTCCTTTTACATGGCAGGCTGTTCCCCTGCAAACCAGAATATGTGTATCACCCCTTGGTTTAAAACGGAACTGTGCATAAAAAGTAGCAACACCGAAGACGCTACTCACTGGCACACGTGTAAATCTGGCTATCTCCATTATTGAATCATCAGATAGAAAACCCAAGGCATCCTGAACCTTCTGCAGTATCGGAATAAGTTCTTCTTCTTTTCCATCAAATGCAGAAAATACTTCAACTAATTGTTTATCCATAGAAGACTATTTATATAATGTATCCTATAAATATAAAGTAAGTATCCAAATATATCAATATATAGAAATAATATAGATTGATTTTAATTTAAAAGCCCGATGAAAATTATAAATCACCGGGGTACAAAATGGATTTATACTTATTTTATTTCCCGAGTTGCCAGCCCAACATTAATTGAATCATTGGTAATATTCTTGTTTCAAGAGTGTAATAATCAATCGGATCATCACCAAACTCATAATAACCAATACTCTTTGTGTCTTTTGAAATTCCTATTCCTAAAGCAGCTGACAAATTAAAACTAGAATTGGTTAAGAGTCTATAGCCAAAATTGAAATGAAAAACATTTGATTCATATTCATATATACGTTTGCCAAATGTTCCTCCCGGGTCCCAAGAATCAGAGCCAATAGATTTTTCATAACCAACCTCAACGTATGGTCTATGATGACCAGTTCCGACAGGAATTAACACCTTGACCTGAACACCAAAAGAATAACTGGCAAGAGATGTTGTTGTTCCGTCTGTAAACCAATCTGTTACAATTCCCTGATAAATTAAACCAGCATAATGTCATCGGATATATGGCCCAACAGCAATCATATTAGCAAATTGAAAATCCAATGTAACCTGAGGACCAAAGAAGAAAACGCCAATAACATCAACCTGTAAATTCATTAGAGCCAAATCATATTCTGTATCAAAGCTATTAAAAGAATAATTATCAGATAAGTTTAAAGAGTATTTTGATAAGGATGTATTTTTATTTACTTCTTTAAGACCATCCGATGCATAATTACTAAATGAAAATAAAAATAAAGTTAAAAAAACAACAATCAATTTTCTCATGACAATGTAGTTTTAGGTTAGCATTTCTTTTTAATTGTAAGCATAAAAACAAATTTAAGGATTATTACGATGAAAATCAATGCTCTAACTTTTTACATGCATAAAAACTAAAACTGTATTGTTTTGAACCTTCCAAACATCTTATTATTGTTAAAATAAAAAGAATATTATGCCAATTATAGAATTACTGATAACCTTCTATGTTGTAATCATCTATTTTTGTAAATATTCTCTCTTTTCTTTTTATTAAAAAATTAGTATTTTAGAACAATTCAAAAACTAAGCTTATGAGTTCTTTACTGATTTTTGTTTTAATAATGATATTGGGCGTTGTTCCTGCATCTGTTTTTATATACTGGGTAAAATACCGCGGAACTATTATGTATAAAACAGCCTTTGCAATTATTATAACGAATCTTATTGTAGCAATTGCCTCTTTTATAGTGGGATTGTATGGATTTAAATATTTATGGCTATATATACCTGTGGCTTATTCGGTTATTTTAACAGGGGGTTTGGTTATTAAAAAATTTGTTCAAAAACCTATTAAAGGTTCGATGGAAGCTCTACAGAAAATGTCAAAAGGAGATTTAAAAATTGAAATTAATGAGGAAATTAAAAAAAGTAATGATGAAACCGGCCAGATAAATATTGTTTTAGATGAAATGATTAAAAACCTTAGAGATACTGCTGAATTTGCCAGGCAAGTCGGAGAAGGAAACCTTGATCATGAAATAGAACTTTTAGGTGATTCGGATCATTTAAGAATAGCTCTTTTGGAAATGAAACAGAAACTTCAGGAAGCAGCTAAAATTCAGGAAGAAAAAAGAATTGAAGAAGAAAAAAGGTCATGGGCTAATGAAGGTTTAGCAAAATTAAATGAAATCTTAAGGAAACAGGATGATGTAGCAGAATTATCTTACCAAATATTAAGTTATATTATAAATTATATGAATGCCAATCAAGGTGGGATATTTATTAGAAATAACGAAGATCAGAATAATATTACCCTGGAATTACAATCATTTTATGCTTACAACAGGAGAAAATACATAAAAAAAGTATTTGAATTAGGAGAAGGATTGGTTGGAAACTGTGCACTTGAAAAACAAACAATGCATTTAACAGAAATTCCGGATAATTACATTCAGATTACCAGTGGACTAGGAGGCTCAGAACCACATAGTTTATTACTTATTCCTATGAAAATGGAAGACGAAGTATTAGGTGTTATCGAGATTGCTTCGTTTAATGAATTTGAAAAATATCAGATCGGATTTTTAGAACAGGCATCATTAAGTATTGCTAGTTCGCTTAACATGGCAGTAACAAACAGGCGTACTTCTGAACTTTTGGAAAAAACACAACAGCAAGCCGAAGAAATGTCAGCCCAGGAAGAAGAAATGCGTCAGAACATGGAAGAACTTCAGGCTACTCAGGAAGAGTCATCGCGTCGAGCTGAAGAATTTGAACAGGAATTTGTTGAACTTCAGGATACTAACGACGAGCTTGTCAGAAAAATAAAAAAACTGGAATCCAAATTTAAAAAGAAATAACAGGAACATACGAAAATTTACATCACAAAATGAAAGTTAGAATTATTCTATTATCTCTTCTAATAATTATCCTATTATTTACTAAATTATTGAATGCGCAAGAGGACTTAAATTATTTTGAAGTAAGCGACAATCTTTATGCAATCGAGAATCCACATGGAGGAAATATTGCATTTTTAGTAACCAGAAAGGGAGTTGTTGTTATTGATGCCGGAGCTACTCCAAACAATGGTAAAGAAATTGTTTCGATAATAAAATCCGTAACTAAAAAACCAATAAAATATTTAATATTAACTCATTCACACGGCGATCATATTAATGGAGTTGCCGGTTTCCCAAATGATATAAAAATAATTGCGCATCAAAATTTGGCCAAAAACAATGCTTCTTTTAATACGGAGAAACTAGATAATTATATAAACAATATACTTCCGGGTTATTTAGTAAATCTAAAATTACAGATGGGTTCTAGTGAAAATAAAGAAAGTGAAGAATATATTGCACTTGAACAAGATTATAATACAAATCAGGAATATTACGAAGATATTAAAAACATAGAGTTCCGTGAGCCTGATATTACATTTGAAGATTACTACAGATTTAAAATTGCTGATGAAAGAATTATGTTGGAATTTCCTGGTCCCGGGCACACAAATGATAATATAGTGGTAAAATTCTCAAATCATAATGTTATACATACCGGTGATTTAGTATTTAATGAATGCTTCCCTTATTTAATAGTTGATCATGGTGTAGATGTTTACAACTGGATAAAAATTTTAGATGATTTATATGAGGAAAACATTACAACAGTAATCCCGGGACATGGTGAAGTTGGACGTAAAATAATATTAAAAGATCAATCTGATTACTTTAAAAATCTCTCTTATCAGATTGAAGCACTGAAAAATGCCGGATATAATTTAGAAGATATCAAAAAAAGAATTGACATTAAGGATTTTAATCTGGAAGGAAATGAAAATCAATTTCCAATAAATATTGAAGTTATATACACAGAGCTTGTAAGCAAAGGAGTTGAATGGTGGGAATTTTAACTAAAAGTAGTGAGATTTTAGTATCAAGTATCAAGATAAAAAAACGGTCAACTTTATTTAGGCATTGATATCTTGATACTAAATACTTGTTTTGGTTATTACAATAAATTACCAATTTTTAAACCAAAGTATATTGTTCTGGGTAATGATGGCCCGTACAAATAACCGGGATCACGATCAATGCCCAGATCAAGATCGTTTTGATAAGAATTAAACATATTTTTTATTCCTACAAATAATTGTAAACTGGCACCATTTAATCTATACTGGTAACTCAACTTTGCTCCCAAATCCATAAATGAATCTGATTCTCTTAATTCTCCTGCATCAGAATCAACTATTGTAGGCCCATGATAAGGAACTAACATGCTTCCGGTGTAGTTTCCTGTTGCCGAAAAACAAAAATGTTTGGTAAAATCCCAATCAATGGCTGCATAGCCATATTGATCCGGTGTTCTGAAAAACGTTTTTTCATTAAATTCTTCTTGTGGATCCTCATATTCGCTTTTTTGAATTGTATATCCACCGGTAAAAGTAAAATCACCGGTAGGAACCAAATTTAATTCTAAATTTACTCCTTTAACTATAGCTCCATTCTCTGCATTTATTCGTGTGTAAATTATAACCCCATCTTCTGTTGGATGTGGTGCCTGAGTATTAGCAAAAGCATCATTTAGCTTCGTATAAAACCCTTCAATCAATAATCCTGTATTTACTTTCCCTACTAATTTATTAAAATCAAGCGAAGCCATATAACTATGACTGGTTTCCTGTTTCAAATCAGGATCATTTTCATGAAGAACCTTTCTGGAACCCGAAGTTTCAATATGTAAGTCTTCATCAAAAATTTGTGGTGCGCGATATCCCTGAGAGTAACTAGCACGTGCCTGTAAATATTTCTTTATATCATATTTAACGGTTACCCTGGGGCTAAATACATCTCCTGATTTGTTACTGTCGTTTACTTTATTCTTTATATCATAATGATCAAAACGAGCACCAACGGATACATTAAGTTTATTAAAACTTCTTTCATATTGAGCAAATACACTATAAATATTAGAAACCTGATCGGCAACAAGCATATTTTCAGTATGAGGGATAATTAATGTATCATTAATAATTTCTGCATTATCGTAATCCGGATGACCTAATTTTTTATCATTCAAAGTTTCACCCCTGTACTCAATCCCTGAAATTAAATTTGATTTTGAAAAATTTGCATTGTACTGAGCACCCAGGTTATAAGTAAAACCTTCTGTTTTACCATAATCTTTTAACGATTGCACCGCTCCATAATAAGAATCCCTGTTTACCGATTGTCCGGAAACAAATAAAGACAATTTATCACTTTCTCTGAAAAACTGGTCAAATGATAAAGCTCCTGTTGTTATTTTATGTTCTATTGCCTCGGCAATACCTGCCTCATGTACCGGCAAATCGAATTTATCTCCTCCACGTCGTTTTTCGTTAATAGTAAAAAAATCAACTGCCAATTTATTCCTATACCCTAAACGATGAAATAATCTGGTACCAACAGTAGTATTATTGATGTCAGACACTTCTGAAAAATCATCTCCGTTGGCATCAAAAGGATCACGGTTTCTATGAAAACCATATAATGCCATTCCTGTTTTACTATCTGATGAAACCATAGCTGTATTAAAATTTATACTATAATCCAATGCAGGATCACCGGCACCTTCTAATCCAACTCCTGTATATCCTGATGTTGCTGATGCCTCATAAGAGTTGTTTACAGGATCCTTTAAAATTAAATTAATAGTTCCGGCAATGGCATTACTTCCATATAAAGCTGAACCTCCACCTCTGATTACTTCTATTCTTTCTATCATTGATGATGGAATTAATTCTAATCCATAAACACCAGCCAAACCACTAAAAATTGGACGACTGTTTATCAGAATCTGGGAATATGGCCCTTCCATACCATTTATACGTACCTGGTTAAATCCACAATTCTGGCAATTATTTTCCATTCTTAAACCCGGACAAAAATTTAATCCATCGCTTATATTTATGGTTTGAGCTACATCAAATAGTTTTGGAGTAATAGTATTTACAATTACCGAAGCATCTTTTCTGTGTCTATCATTTCGATCAGCGGTTACTACAACCTGCTCCAGTCCTAAAATATCCGGTTCTAAAGTAAATTTAAGTTCTATTGTTTTATCTTCAATTAATTCGACTTCTTTTTCCTCATATTTGTAACCAATAGCAGATGCCCTGACAGTAAATTTACCTATTGGCATATTAATCATATGGAAATGACCTGTTTCGTCAGTAGCAGACCCGATAGTAGTATTTTTTAAAATAATAGTTGCAAAAGGGATATGTTCACCATCGTTTGAAACAACATGCCCTATAATATTTGCATCAGTGCGCTGAGCAAAAGAACTAACTGAAATTAGAATAAATAATATTAGTTGTGATAAATATATATTGATTGTTTTCATTGCTTTCTTATTATTATTAAACCATTATCTAAATAATGATTTTCTGTTACTTTACTTTGTTTTTTAATCTTATCAGAATAATTAATTTATACCTGATTAAGATTTTTTATATTTAAAATGTGCTTTAATTTGATTATTATAAACATCACTGTGGTTTATAAAAACCGCGATGTATAAGATTCTATTTCTGAATAATGATTTCAATTATGATGAAAGAAACCTTTTGTCAATTTCCGTATTCATAATCTAATTATGAATCATTTCATTATTGAAACAGAAACAATTAGGCTAAAAAAGAAATAGAAGGTGGTCCCCGATTAGTATATGAGGAATAAATTTTTGAATTAGAATATAAACATAGATTAACTAAAACCTCTGTTTCAAAAACAGGCTTATAATCCAGATTTATTAAGGTTTGTGATAAAGTAAAATAATCAATTGAACTGATTACCTGTAAATCAATCTTATTATGTTTATGCTGAGAAGAAGGATCTTCACCTTCAGCATTTTTATTAAACGGGTGAGCATGTACAATTAATTTACCACAAGCTGTTTTGTGTGTATGTAGATAGAAAGTAGAATTAAATACAATTCCTCCTATTAATATAAAAAACAGGAATGCTATTATTCTTCTTTTAGTATTTAATTTTCTTTCTCTCATTCCGGGACAAATGTATATTAAAAAATTCAATCCTGAAATACCATGTTTTAGGTATTTATTGTTTTGTTTAACTTTTCTTTTTACACTGTTTAATTAAATAATAAGTAAACAGTTCCAAAAAGTCTGAACTATATGACTTATGTATTACAAAATAGTTTAAAATTCATAAGTAAATATAATTTGGTTAAACAAAATATTTATTACTGAAAAAGGGTTGACATCCCATCCCGATAATTATCGGGATCTGACGCCAACCCTTTAAATTTATTATATTTATTTTATTGCTTATCTTTTATAACTTCGATAAGTTCAGGAAGATCCATGCCTAAATTCTTAAGATGTTCAATTTTAGGAACACCATTTTTATTCCAACCACGACGCTTATAAACAGCATCGAGAAGTTTTTCGTATTGACCTTCACGATATTCTCTTGTTATAGCTACTTTTTCTTCAGAAGATTTTCCTTCGGGATTAACTCCTATAATTTCTTTCATTTGTTTATCGTAACGTTCTGCTCTTGACTCATACTCTTCAATAGTAACAGGACCCGCAGCTCTATATGGTTGTTTGTCAAATTTTCTAACACCATAACCTCTGCGAATATTAAAGATACGTTGAAAATTATAAACACGTTCCGAATCTTCAATCATTCTGTTTTTATCAAATTTTTTTCCTGTAACAGCTTTGTAAATAGTTACATAATTATCG